>JBBRUE010000085.1:0-13211 GCA_038248085.1 Myxococcales bacterium
CGAGCCCCAGCCTTGACCGCGCCGCCGCGATGGCCTGCTTCCGCTCGGCATGCGAACTCTCGTTCGTGCCGCGTACGACCACGCCGTCGATGTCGATGCTCCCCGACTCGAACGGCTCGAGGCCCAGCACACAGCGGAGCATCGTCGACTTCCCGGCCCCGCTCCGCCCGAGCAGCGCGGTCAGCGTGCCGGCCGGGAGCTCGAACGACAGGCCCGCGAGCGTGGGCTTGGGGTTGCCCGGGTAGTGCCGCACGAGGTCCTTCACCCGCAGCGTCATGACGCCTCCCGCCGGAGGTGGCGGCCGAAGTGCCGTTCGACCGCGCGCGCCAGCCGCGCGAAGGGCAGGCCGAGCAACAGGTAGAAGAGCGCCACCATCAAGCCCAGCCCGAGGTGATCGCGCGTCGAGTTCGCGAGGTTGGTGTACGTCTTGGTCAGCTCGGTCAGCGTGACGAACGACACCAGCGAGCTGTCTTTGAGCAACGCGATGAAGTCGTTGGTCATCGGGGGAATCGAGATGCGCACCGACTGCGGCCCCATCACGAAGCGCAACGTCTGCCACTTCGAGAGCCCCAGCACCGCCGCCGCTTCGACCTGCCCCGTCGGCACCGACTCGAGCCCGGCCCGATAGTTCTCCGCTTCGGCCGCCGCATAGTTGAGCCCCAGCGCCAGCACCCCTGCGACGAAGGGCTCGAGCTTCACGCCCAGCTCCGGCAGGCCGAAGTAGACCATCGTGAGCTGGATCAGCAGCGGCGTGCCGCGGAAGAACTCGATGTATGCCACGCAGAGCCACTGCACGGGCCTCGGGCCGAAGCGACGTCCGAGCGCGACCAGACTGCCCAGGGCGATGGCGAGCACCATTGCGCACAGCGACACCATCAGGGTCAACGCCGCACCCTCGACGAAGATCGGGAGCATCGCCGGGTACCGCGTGGTGAGCCGCTCGCCGAAGGACGGCAAGGTTCCGACTGCCGCGCGCCACCGTTCGAACTCGATGGGTGGGCCCCGCGGGGCGACCTCGGGGTCGCCGAACAGCTTCGCCGTCTCGGGCGACCACACGCCCCAGCGCTCGTAGAGGGCGCGCAGGGTGCCATCGCGCTGCATCGCCTCGAGCGCCTCGTTCACCTGCGCGAGGAGCGCCGTGTCGTCCGGGCGCAGCGCGATGGCGTACGCCACCTCGCCGAAGTCGCCGCGCACCGACTCGAACGTCGCCTCGAGGTCGCCGTAGTAGTGCGCGACCGGCGCGTCGAGCAGCACCCCGTCGAGCCGCCCGAGCTTGAGGTCGTCGTAGATCTCGTCCTGCCCCCCCTCGTAGGTGCGCACCACGGCGCCCGCCCGCTGCGCGATGCGCTCGGCCATCGAGCCGGGCAAGGTGCCGATCTTCTTCCCTGCCAACTCCGGGAGTGAGCGGGGCGCGGGTTCGCCCCGCCGCACGGTCAACACCTCCGCGCAGGCGAAGTAGGGCCGCGAGAGCGCGACGACCCGGCGCTTCTCGGCAGCCACCTCGATGCCGTTGATCGCCAGGTCGAAGTCACCGCGGGCGAGCAACTCGAGCAGCTGGTCCCACGGGCCGTGCACCGGCCTCGCCTGGCGGCCGAGCCGTTGGCCGAGCAGCGTCGCGAGCTCGACCTCGAAGCCGGTGAGCCGGTTGGGGTCGGTCGGGTCCTGAAACACGTAGGGCGCGCCGCCCTGCGCGTCGGCGCCCCAGGTGAGCGGCTCCGCGCCGAGCGCGAGCGAAGACAGCAGCAGCGCTGCGAGCACGGCGGACCCCCTCACTGAGCGCGGTACACGTCGACGCCACCCACCACCGTCACCTGCACCTTCGCCCCGAGCAGCGAAGTCGGTGCATCCGAGACGGGATCCACCGGCAGCACCACGAAGTCTGCATCGAAGCCGGCCTTGAGCATCCCCCGCCGGGTCTCGGCGAAGGCCGCGTACGCCGCTCCGGTGGTGAACCCCGCGAGCGCCTCGTCGCCGGTCAGCACCTGCTCTGGCATCCACCCTCCCGGCGGCGAACCCTTCGCGTCCTGCCGGGTGCGCGCGGCGTAGAGGCCGAGCAGCGGGTTGGGGTCTTCCACCGGGAAGTCGCTCCCGAAGGCGATATGCGCGCCGGTGTTCAGCACCGACTTCCACGCGTACGCGAAGCGGGTGCGCTCCGGCCCGAGGCGCGCCTCCGCCCACGGCATGTCGCTGGTGGCGTGCGTCGGCTGGAAGCTGGCGATGATCCCGTACTTCGCGAACTTGCCCACGTCGGCCTCGGTGAGGATCTGCGCGTGCTCGACGCGGTGCCGGAGCTTGGGGTCGAGCGTGGCGAGCACGTCGAGGGTCACGGTGTTGGCGCGGTCCCCGATGGCGTGCACGGCGACCTGGAACCCGCGCTCCGCGAATTCGCGCGCGCGTTGCGCGAAGACCTCCGGGGTCAGCAGCAGCAGGCCCTGCTGCGTCGGCTCGTCGGTGTACGGCGCGTGGAGCGCAGCGCCCCGGCTCCCGAGCGCGCCGTCGAGCACCAGCTTCACCGTCTTCATCTCGAGGTGGCGGCCGGTGAAGGTCCCCAGCCCCAGCCACTGCGCCACGTCGTCACCCTGCCCGTCGGCCATCACGTAGAGCCGAACCGGCAGCGCGCCGAGCATGTCCCACGACTGCAGCTGCCGGAAGGTGCGTACGTCCATGCCCGCGTCGTGCACCTGGGTGAGCCCGAGCCGGGCGCAGGTCTCGAGGGCGATCTTCAGGCGCTTCTGCACGTCCTCCGTCGACGGCACCGGGATCTTCGCCGCCACCGCGTCCACCGCGTTGTCGATGAGCACGCCGGTCGGCTCGCCCTTCGCGTCGCGTAGAATGCGGCCCCCGGGGGGATCGACGGTCGCCGCGGTGATGCCCGCGCGCCGCAGCGCCTCGCCGTTCACCCACGCCGCGTGCCCGTCGACGCGCGAGAGGAACACCGGCGTCTTCGGGAACGCCGCGTCGAGGCTCGCCTTCGAAGGGTATTGCTGCCCGGCCCAGTCGTTCTGGTCCCACCCGCGACCGATGAGCCAATCGCCCTGGTACGCCGACGCCGGGGCCGCGCTCACCCGCTTCGCCGCGTCGGCCTCCCCCGTCGCCTCGAGCAACGACACCACCGACAGCGAGCGGCCCAGCGACGCGAGGTGCGCGTGCGCGTCGACCAGTCCGGGGACGATCACCGAGTCGGGGAACTGCTCGACGATGGCGTCGCTCCCTGCGGCGGCCAGCACCTCCGCCTTCGAGCCCACCGCGAGGATCGTACCCTGCCTCCAGGCGATCGCCTCGGCCGTGGGTCGCACGGGGTCCATCGTGCGCACCCGCTTCGCCACGAAAACGATGGTGCGCTCCCCCTCGGGGATCCGCTTCACGCAGGCCGTCGACGACAGCAGCGCGGCGAAGACCAGCCACCTCACGGCAGCGCGGGCTCAGCGGTCCAGGTCGACTCACCGGTGAGCGACTCGAGGAAGGCCTTGAGCGCCTTTGCTTCCTTCGGCGACACCTTCTGCGCCTTGAGCTTCGTCGAGAGGTTGGGGTTCTTGTTGCCGCCCTTCGTCATGAGCGCGATCGCCTCCTCGAGGGTCTTCGCGTGGCCGTCGTGGAAGTAGGGCGCCGTCAGCGCCACGTTGCGCAGGCTGGGGGTCTTGAACTTGCCGAGGTCCGCGTCGGCCTTGGTCGCGTCCTTGCGGCCCGCGTCGTCACCGATGCCGATGTTCTCGAACTCGTAGCTGGTGAAGAGCGGCGGCACGTGACAGGTCGTGCAGCCCTTGGCGCCGAAGAGCTTGAAGCCCTCGGTCTGCTCGGCGGTGAGCGCCTTCTTGTCGCCCGCCTGCGCGCGATCCCACGCCGAGTTCCCGCTGGTGAGCGTGCGGAACCAGGCCGCGAGGGCCTTCGGCACGTTGTCCGCCGAGGCCGGCTCGCCGAACGCGCGCTCGAACATCGCCTTGTAGACGGGCACCTCGTTGAGCGCCCTGGCCGAGACCGCCGGGTCAGCGCCGAGCTGGCCCTTCCACGCCGCGTTCGACACCGCCTCGAGCGTCGCCATGCGGCCGTCCCAGTACCAGCTGGTGTGGAAGCCGAGGTTCAGCATCGTGGGGGCATTGCGCTTGTTCGCCGCACCGCCGACCTTGGTGTCGAGCGCAGACGCCGAGGTATAGGCGCGCGCGATCTCGTGGCACTGCGCGCAGGCCATCGAGCCGTCCTTCGAGAGGCGCTTGTCGAAGAAGAGCTTCCACCCCAGCTCCGCCTTCTCGGGCGTGGTGGGGTTCTCCGCGGGCGACGCCACTTCGGGCAGCCCCAGCGGCAGCTTCGGCAACGCGGCGGCCGCCGGCAGCTCGATCTTCGGAGCCGGGGGCGCCGGGGCAGGCTCCGCGGGCTTGACCTCGACGGGTTTCGCCGCGGAGGCGGGCGCCGGGGCGGGCGTCTCGACGGTCTTGCACGCAACGAAGGTCAACGCAGCGAGGAGCAGGAGTGAGCGGGACATGCCCGCCTTCTGCTCCCCCGCGGCCCGCGGTGCACTTCAAAAAAACTTCAACGGCGACACGCGAATCAGAAGGTGAAGCCGAGCCCGGCGGTGACGCGCTGCTCCCCGAGGGGGACGATCTCCGCCGAGAGATCGAGGCCCAGGGGGAGCCCCACCACCAGGCCCGCCCCGAGCTGCACGTGGTAGGCGTCGGTGCCCAGCGCTCCGCCATAGAAGACTGGCCCCCCGAACGCGCGAAACACCGCGTAGGGCGTCAGCCGCTCGAGGAAGGTGTAGCCGGCGACGAGGCCACCCCGGAAATCGATGGCCGCGTAGTTCGCCTCGGCCCCGCGGAACGCCGAGAAGGCGATCGACCCCGAGACCTGGAGAAACGGCGTGTAAGGCCCCTGGTCGAGCACGAGGTACGAGAGCGCGAGGCTCGCCACGCCGCCCGGTGAGGTGGGCGCGCCCCCGAGCGATCCGGCGAGCAACGCGCCGGCCGCCCCGACGAGGGTCATCTTGTCCGAGACCCGGTACTCGAACGACGCCGAGACCGCCAGCTGCTCGAAGCGCGGCGAAGTGCCGTCAGAGAACAGCAGCGTGGTGCGGAACGCACCGAAGGTCGCGCCCACGCGCCACTTCGGGGGGGCCTCGTCCTGGTGCCCGGGCCCCATGCACCGCTGCGCCAACCCCGTCGGACCGACGGGCGGAGAGACGCCTCAAGCCTTGGCGTCGCGCGGAAAAAAGAGACTGATCAGTGCCGCAACGAGGGTCAGCGGCCGGAGCCAGCGCATGGTGAGCGGTGACTAACGCGGGGGCGGCAGGACGTCGACGATCTCTTGCGACGGAGGCCGCGGCTCCCGTGCGTGCTTCGCCATGTCGCGCGCGATGAACCCGAAGGCCACCGCCAGCACCCCGAGGTCGTCGAGCCACCCGAAGATCGGCACCACGTCGGGAATCAGGTCGAAGGGGAGGATGGCGTAGGCGACCGCCAGCACCCCGAGGATCTTCTTCCACCGCGCCACCTGCGGGCTGCGCACATAGCGGCCGACGTGAGTGACGTTCATGGTTCCCACAACGAACGAGGGGAGAAACCATTTCGTCGCCCTGCCCTTTCGGGCGCAGACTGGCCCGATGGCCAAGAAGAAGAGTAAATCGCGCCGCTTCACCGACGAGACGCTGAACGCCTACGACTTCGAGGTCTTCCCCCACGGCACCCTCGACCTCGCCGGCACCGACCTCGCGAGCACCACCGAGGACAAGCAGGCGGCCGAGAAGGAACTCACGAAGCTCCAGAAGAAGCTCCTCGAGCTCCAGGTGCGCTACTGGATGGAGAAGCGCCGCGCCGTCTTCGTGTTCGAGGGCTGGGACGCCGCGGGCAAAGGCGGCGCCATCAAGCGCATGACCGCCTCGATGGACCCCCGCGGCTACAAGGTCTGGCCTATCGCCGCGCCCGGAGAAGAGGAGCGATCCCACCACTACCTGTGGCGCTTCGCGACCCGCATGCCGCCGAAGGGCACCATCGCCATCTTCGATCGCAGCTGGTACGGGCGGGTGTTCGTCGAGCGCGTCGAGGGCTACTGCAGCGTCAAGGAATGGCAGCGCGCCTACGACGAGATCAACGCCTTCGAGCGCATGCACACCGACGACGGGGTGACAGTGGTGAAGTTCTTCCTCCACATCGACGAGAAGACCCAGCTCACCCGCTTCAAGGAGCGCGAGAAAGACCCGATCAAGAACTTCAAGATCGGCCCCGACGACTGGCGCAACCGCAAGAAGTGGGGCGAGTACACGTCCGCCTACCAGGACGCCTTCGATCGCACCCACCGGCCCGATGCGCCGTGGGTGATCGTCCCCGGCAACGACAAGCGGGCGGCACGGCTCCTCGTGCTCCAGAAGGCCATCGCCGCACTCGATGCCTGACTCCCTCGCAGGGCGCCCGCTCGGCCCCGACTGGCGGGTCGCCCTCCATTCCCCCGTCGAACTGGTCCTCGAGCAGCAGGCCACCGGCGCCGCCCGCCGCGTGGGAGGTGCGCTCGTCGTCTCGTTGGGGTCCCTCGCGGTCGCCCTCGTCCTCGCCCTCGCCACGCCGGCCGAGGCGCGGCTCATCACCTGGCCGGTCAGCGGGCTGCTGCTCGCCGTCTCGGGCCTCGGGCTCCTCGCGACGCTGCGCCACTTCCAGCGGGCGCGCCTGGGCGTACGCCTGCGCATCACGCGCACCGAGGTCACCGGCTGGCCTGCGACCATGGCCTTTCGGCCGAGGACCGTCCCTGTCTCCGAGGTGGCGCACCTCACGGTCCAGGTCTTCCCCCACCCGCCGCTGTCGCTGGCGCTGTTGGAGGTCGTGCTGCGCGACGGCACCCGCCTCCTCGGCCCCGAAGTGGCCGTCGCCACGGGTGAAAAGCACCCGCTCGAGCCGGTCGAAGCCGCAGCCCGTCACCTGCTGGGCAGCCGCTGAACGGGCGGGGTCGATGCGCTTGCGGGGCCGGCTGAATCGCGGCATTAACCGTCCGTCTCTCACGCCGCACCCCACCGCCTTTCTGGAGAAATACATGAAGAAGCTCGTGCTGCTCGCCGGTCTCGTCGCCATTCCCGCCTTCGCTGCTGACTTCGAGCTCAAGGGCGACGCGGCGAAGGGCGAGACGCAGTTCAAGACGATGTGTGTCGCGTGCCACGGCGAGAAGGGCGACGGCAACGGCCCCGCCGGCGCCGCGCTCACTCCCAAGCCGACGAACTTCACCGACGCGGTGAACGCCGAGCGCCTCACCGACGAGTGGGTCTACAAGATGGTGAAGAACGGCGGCGCAGCCAACGGCAGGTCGCCGATGATGGTCGCCTGGGCCGGCGCGCTCAACGAGCAGCAGATCCGCGACGTGTCGGCCTACGTGCTGAAGTTCAAGCCGGCGAAGGCGGCCCCGGCAGCCCCCGCGAAGGACGCGAAGAAGCCCGACGCCAAGAAGCCCGCGGCGAAGAAGTAAGCCAAAGGCTGAACTGCAGGTCCGAGGTCGCCGGCGCTCCCTCGATGGAGCCGCCGGCGTCTTCGTGTCTAGAGCTTGCCCTCGAGCGCCATCTGCTCGAGCTGGGCGTTGGTGGGGAACCCCTTCACCCGCCATCGCTCGGGAACATCACCGATCGGCGTCATCAGGTCGCCGAGGGTGCGCCGGGCGCAGTCGAAGGTCGTGCTCCACACCTTCGCTGACGCGGGGGTGTTGTTCTCTCCTGGCCGCACGAAGTCGATGCGATCGGTCTGAGGCAGCAGCGCCTCGAGGCCGTCCTGCCAGGCGCACGCCGTGAACACGTCGCCCCCCGGGCTGCGGAAGGCGCGCAACGTCGCCACCAGGATCTCGTGACCGTTCGACTCGAGCAGCGCCTCGAGCACTTCCTTCTGGCGCGAGTAGGCCGAGGCCGTGGTCTGCAGCGCCAACAGCTTCAGCTTCGCGAAGGCCGGGTGCCCCTTCGGAGGAAGCCAGGGCGACCAGCTGTCGTCGGCGTTGAGACGGAAGGCGATGGCGCTGTGGGCGCGCGGCTCGAGCAGCGCCTCTTCCGTCCAGATCGAGAGCTGGTGGAGCCCGTCGGGATCGTCTTCCCCGGTGACGAACACGATGTCGTGGGTCGGCGCGACGACGATCGGCCGCCCCTTCACCGCGAGCGCCCGGAACAGCTCCGGGAGCAGCATGCGGCTCGCGTCGAGGGTGTCGTGGAAGGGCGAGACGAACACCCCGGGCGCGCCCACTTCGAACGGCATCTGCGACGCCGCGCGCAGGTTCTCCTTCGATCGGGCGAAGAGTTCGTCGAAGGTCAGACCCCAGGCCTCGAGGCGCTCGGGGCCGATCTCCGTCACCGACGACGGGAGCTCGTAGGCCAGGTGCGCCGCCAGCTCGTCGTTGATCGGGGCGTGGGGGAGAATCACCTCGTCGATCGCCGATTCGTCGGCCCCCAGTTCCAGCTCCGCTTGCCGGCGCACGGCCGAGAACCACGCACGATCGCGAACGCGCGGCAGCACGCCCTTGAGCACCTGCTCCCGCGTCGCCGCGGCCTCGCACTGGATCGACGACCAGAAGCGGCGGTGCAGCACCCGGTTGCGGACGCCGGCGGGCGCCGCCTCCCATTCAGGACGCGCATGGAGCAGATGAATGAAAGACACCTGCCCCGACCCGTCACCGACCACGAGTCGATCGCGCTTCTCGTCAGCCGTAATAGGACGAACCTCGCCTTTGGCGCGGAGGACCTCGATGCAGATGCGCGCGAATTCGTCCCAGGTGGCCGTCATGAACGTCCGCGCATGATGGCAGATCACCCCGCCCGCCTCATTTGGAATTTCAGGGACACCACAACGTCTCACCAAGGCTCGTTGTTTTCGTAGAGTGCTCGTCGTCCCTCCACCGAGGTCTGCTCACCATGAAGACGATTTCCCGCGCCATTCTCTCCGTCTCGATTCTCACCGCCTCCTTCGCCTTTGCCGGTTGGACCCAACAGGGCGACGCGACCGCCTCCTTCGATGCCAAAGGCCCCGCCGGCCTGAAGATCCATGGCGACGCCAAGAAGAACGTCACCGTGACGGACGACGGCAAGGCGCTCGTGGTCGCGATCAACGTGCCCGACGTCGACACCGACAACAGCCTGCGCAACGGACACATGCTCGAAGACGTCGGCGCGGCTGCGTTCCCCAAGGCGTCGCTCACCGTGCCCCTCGACGTGTTGAAGGTGCCGGAAGAGGGGAAGTCGGTCGAGGCCGAGGCCACCGGCACCTACCTCATGCACGGCCAGACCAAGAGCATCCCCTTCAAGTACACCGCGTCCTGCAAGGGCGGCGTGTGCACCGTCGACGGCAGCACCACCATCAACCTCGGCGACTACGGCATCAAGATCCGTTCGTACCTGGGCATCACCGTGAAGCCCGAAGTCGTGGTTGGCGCAAAATTCGCGGTGAAGAAGTAACTATTTCCAGCTTGTGACCTACAGCGTTAGGACGGGTCGTGGCTCTTGACGGGTCACGACCCGTTGTCGTTTTCACAACCGGAGGCCTCGTGCAGTCGATGGTGCGGTGGTTCTTGCTCGCGTCGGTGGTGTCTGCACCGGCGTGGGCCTTCCCGTGGATGGTCAAGCACAGCTACGGAAGCTGCGCGACGTGCCATGTCGATCCCTCTGGCTCCGGCCAACTCACCCCTTACGGACGCGCCCAGTCCGAGGTGCTGGTGCGGTTCCGCACCACGCCGCGCAAGGAAGACGAAGAAGTGCCGAAGTCGGCCAACTTCCTCTGGTTCCTCGAGCTGCCGGAGTTCCTCAACCTCTCGGGCAACGTCCGCGGCGGTGCGCTGATCCGCCCGCAGGCCGCCACCACGCCGGTGATCCCCCTGGTCATGGCGGCCGATCTCTACGCGACCGTCAACGTCGGGCCGATCGTCGCCCACGTCACCACCGGCCTCGGGGTGAAGAACACCGGGCTGGCGGCGATCGCCCCTCTGTGCGACCCCGCGGGCAAGGTCGGCACCAACGTCAATGGCCAGTGCACGCCGCAGTGGATCGCCCGTGAGTTCTGGCTGGGAGCGAAGTTCGCCGACGAAGCAGTGACGGTCCGCGCGGGGCGCATCAACGTGCCCTTCGGCCTGCGCAACAGCGAGCACACCAGCTGGGTGCGCGCGCTCACCCGCACCGACTTCAACCTCGCCCAGCAAGTCGGCGCGAGCGCTGCGTACAACTCCGACACCCTGCGCGGCGAGCTGATGGGCATCGCCGGCAACTTCCAGATCGGTCCCGACGCGTACCGCGAACGGGGCTACTCGGCCTTCGCGGAATATTCGCTCGCGCACAACGCGTACCTCGGCCTGTCGAGCCTCATCACCCACGCCGACGCCGACATCAGCACCACGCTCCCCACCACGCGCCATGCCCACGGGCTCTTCGCCCGCGTTGCGCCGACGGAGAAGCTCGCTCTCCTCGCCGAGGCCAACTTCCTCGCGTGGCAGTCGCCGCAGAAGCTCGACCGCCTCGGCTTCGCCGCCTTCTTCCAGGCCGACTTCGACCTGTACCAGGGGGTTCACCTGATGGGCACGCTCGAGGGCGCGCACACCGGCTCGGGTGAAATCGGCCCGTCCCTCGGCGGATGGGTCTCGGCGACCTGGTACTTCCTGCCGCACGCCGAGCTGCGCATCGACCACATCTTCCGGCGCCGCACCGCGGCCGGGGTCGATGCCGCGTTCGAATACAATCTGCTGGTCCAGCTGCACTTCTTCCTCTGACCGGTCGCCACGCCATGCTCCGCACCCTCTTCCTGGTCTGCCTCGTCGCCGCGCCTGCCTTCGCCAGCGACACCTACCCCCCCGCGATCCAGACGAAGTACGCGCGGCCGGCGGTGCCGGACTGCTCGCTGTGCCACGTCAACGGCATCACCGGCGCCGGCACCGTCAACACCCTCATCGGCACCGCGCTCCGCACCCGCGGCCTGGTCGGCGGCAGCAACACCACCACGCTGGGCACCGCCCTCGACCGGCTCGCCACCGACGCGGTCGACAGCGACGGTGACGGCGTCACCGACGTCGCCGAGCTGATGGCCAGCACCAACCCCAACGTCGCCGACGTATCGACTGACGGCGGCACGGGCGGCGGGACCGGCGGCGGCGGGGGTACCACCGAGGTGCCTCCCCTCAAGTTCGGCTGCGGCGCCTCGGCGGTTCCCGAGTTGCTGGTGCTCGCCGGGCTGTTGCCGTTGCTGCGTCGCCGCGTACGCGCCCGCTGAACACCCTGCTAAAAGCAGGCGCATGAACGTCGAAGACCTCAAGGAGCGCGTCACCGCCGCTTTCGCCGATCGCGAGAAGGCGAAAGAGCCGTTCTACGCGATGGCCATTCGCGAGACGCTGGCCCTCGTCGATCGCGGCGTGCTGCGCGTGGCCCAGAAGGGCGAACACGGCTGGGAGGTCAACGCCTGGGTGAAGGAGGCGATCCTTCTCTACTTCACCATCTCCGAGATGAAGACGATGGACGTCGGCCCCTTCGAGTTCCACGACAAGATCCCCCTCAAGAAGGGTCTCGCCGAAGCCGGGGTGCGCGTGGTGCCCCCGGGCGTGGTGCGCTACGGCGCCTTCTGCGAGCGGGGCGTGGTGGTGATGCCCGGCTACGTGAACATCGGCGCGTGGGTCGGCGCCGGCACCATGGTCGACACATGGGCCACCGTCGGGAGCTGCGCCCAGGTCGGCCGCAACGTGCACCTCTCCGGCGGCGTCGGCCTCGGCGGCGTGCTCGAGCCCTCGTCGGCGCGCCCGGTGATCATCGAAGACGGCGCCTTCATCGGCAGCCGCAGCGTGATCGTCGAAGGCGTGCTGATCGAAGAAGAGGCCGTCATCGGCGCCAACACCGTGCTCACCGCGTCGACGCCGATCATCGACGTGACCGGCGCGGAGGAAGTGGTGTTCAAGGGTCGCGTGCCCGCACGCTCGGTCGTCATCCCCGGCACCCGCAGCAAGAAGTTCCCCGCCGGCGAGTACCAGCTCCCCTGCGCGCTGATCATCGGCAAGCGCAGCGCCTCGACGGACCAGAAGACCTCGCTCAACGCCGTGTTGCGAGACTTCGCGGTGCCGGTGTGACCCTCGGGGCGCGCGCCCTCGAGTTGGTTCAGATCCCCTCGGTGATCGGCCACGAAGGGCCCCTCGCCGATTTCGTCGAAGCCTGGGCCCGCCGGCACTACCCGGCGGAGCAGATCGTCCGCGTCTCGCACTCGCTGGTCATCGGCCGACGGGTCGACCCGCGCCCCACCCTGGCGCTCGTCGGCCACCTCGACACCGTGCCCGCCCACCCCGAAGGCAACGCCGCGCGGATCGAAGGCGACCGGCTCTTCGGCCTCGGCAGCTCCGACATGAAGGGCTCGCTGGCGGTGATGATGGCGCTGTGCGAGTCGCTCGCGCGCGACACCTTGCCGGTCAACCTGCTGCTCGTATTCTACGAGCGCGAGGAGGGCCCCTTCCAGGAATCGGGCCTTGGCCCCCTCTTCGCGGCGGTGCCCGAGTTGGCGAAGGTTCGCTTCGCCATCGCGATGGAGCCCACCGACGGCGCGGTGCAGGTCGGCTGCGTGGGTACGCTCCACGCCACGCTGCGCTTCGAGGGCCAGGCGGCGCACTCCGCGCGACCGTGGCAGGGGAAGAACGCGGTGCACGCCGCCGGGCCGCTCCTGACCGAACTCGCCGCCCGCGAGCGGGTGCCGGTCATCGTCCAGGGGCACACCTTCTACGAGGTGATGAGCGCCACGCTGGCCAAGGGAGGCCGCGCGCGCAACGTCGTGCCGGAGCTCTTCGAGCTCAACCTCAACTACCGCTTCGCGCCCGGCAAGACGCTCGAGGCCGCGCAGGCCGACGTCCGGGCCCTCGCCGCGGGCCGCTGCGAGGTGCGCTTCATCGATCTCGCGCCGAGCGGCCGGCTGTGCGGCGACAACCCGTACTTCCAGTCGCTGGAGAAGCTCAGCGCCCGCCCGGCCGAGGCCAAGCAGGCGTGGACCGACGTGGCCCGCTTCTCCGAACTGGGGGTCGACGCCGTCAACTACGGCCCCGGCGAGACGGCCCAGGCCCACCAACACCGGGAAAGCGCGAGCGTCGCGGCGCTGCAGCACGCCTACGACGTGCTCGTGAAGCTGGTCACGACAGCGGCGTGAGCGGGCCCGTAGCGAGCCTCTCGATCAGCTCCCCGAGGGCGTAGGGCACCGAGTGCGGGCGCTGGGCGGTCGCCGAGAAGTCGTGCTCGAAGCCGATGCTGTGGAGCCATTCGTGGC
>JBBRUE010000086.1:0-13182 GCA_038248085.1 Myxococcales bacterium
CCCCCCTCGCGGTGCCCCCTTCCGCGCGGCGACGTTCGCCACCTGGCTCGCCCTCGCCCTGGCGACCCTCGTGGCGGCTGGAAGCATCCTGGGTCCTGCGGGCGCGGGCGGGCGCGTCGACCGCCTCACCGGGGTGATGCTGGTGCTCGTCTGTACGATCGGCCTGGTCATCGTTCGGTATTCGCGAACTTGCCTGGTGGGTGAGCCGGGGCAGCCTCGCTACGCGCGGTGGCTGCTGGCCACCCTCGCCGCGGTCACCACGCTGGTCGTCGCGAACCACCTGCTGCTCATCGCGCTGGCGTGGACGGCGACCAGCCTCTCGCTGCACCAGCTCCTGACCTTCTACCGCGACCGGCCCGCGGCCCTCGTCGCGGCCCACAAGAAGTTCCTCGTCAGCCGGCTCGCCGACGTCTGTCTCTGGACGGCGATCGCCCTGGTGCAGGCGGCCGTCGGGAGCCTCGACCTCGAGGTGATCGACGCGTGGGCCGCCTCGCACACGACGCTGCCGCCGATGCTGCAAGGGGCCGCGGTGCTGTTCGTCGTCGCCGCGTCTCTCAAGTCGGCCCAGCTTCCCTTTCACGGCTGGCTCATCCAGGTGATGGAGGCCCCGACGCCGGTGTCGGCGCTGCTTCACGCGGGCGTGGTGAACCTCGGCGGGTTCCTGATGATTCGGCTCGCGCCGCTGATGACCCTGGCCCCGGGCGCGCAGCTGCTCCTCGTGGTGGTGGGGATGACGACCACCGTGCTCGCGGCGCTGGTGATGACCACCCGGGTCAGCGTCAAGGTCGGGCTGGCGTGGTCCACCTGCGCGCAGATGGGGTTCATGCTCGTGCAGTGCGGCCTCGGCGCCTGGCACCTCGCGCTGCTCCACCTCGTCGCCCACTCGCTCTACAAAGCGCACGCCTTCCTCCGCGCGGGGAGCACCGTCGAGGGCTGGCGCCTGGACGCGCTCACCCGCCGCCCGTCGGCGCTCACGCCCGGCCGCCTCGCGATCCACGCCGGCATCACGCTCGCCATCGCGGCCGTCGGCGTCGGCGCCCTCGCGCGCACCCTCGGGCTGTCGGTGCGCGAGGAGTCCGCTCTCGCCGTCCTCCCACTGCTCGTCGCCCTCTCGCTCGTCCCGATGTTGTCGCGGGGCGAGGCGGGCGGCCTCCGCGCGCTGGCCACCGTCACGCTGCGCAGCCTCGGCGTGACGGCGCTCTACGTCGGCTGGCACGTGGCCGCGGGGCGCTGGTTCCCGGCGCCGGTGAACGCCGCGCCCGACCCGCTGGGTTGGCTCCTCGTCGCGGCCGGGTTCGGGGCGCTCTTCGCCGTGCAGTCGGTCCTCCAGGTCCTCCCGCAGGGCCGCCTGGCGCGCACGCTGCACCCGTGGGTGTTCGCCGGCTTCTTCCTCGATGAGCGCTTCACGCGCCTGACCTTCAGGGTCTGGCCGCCGCGACTTCCCCCGCGGGACGAGCCTCGTCCGCTCCCCCTGGTCGGCTCGCTCGAGGCCTGATCGATGAGCGCTTCCTGCCCCCGCGCCGAAGTCGAAAGCGGCCCGCCCGACCTCCCCGCATCCCGTCGTCGAAGCACTGGAGCCTGAGCATGAACAGCAGCCACCGCACCGCCATCACCTCGCAGTTGCCTCGCGAGAACGGCCCCCTCGACGAAGCGATCAACCGGGCCTGCACCCGCATCGCGCCCACCTGGCCGCTCGACCGCTTCATCGCGGTCAACCCGTTCTGGGGAATGACCGACCGTCCGTTCCCCGAGGTCGCCGCGGAGCTCGGGGCGTTGACCGGCTCCCGCCTCCTCATGCCGCGCGCCTGGTACCGGGAGGCGTGGCGCGAGGGTCGGCTTCGCGCGGAGCACCTCGCGCAGGCCATCGCGCAGGGCCCCTCGCCGGTGACGCTCGCGCAGGTGCTCGCAGCGCTCGAGCGCGACGAGGCGCCGCCGTCGAAGCGGGCCCGGGTGATGGACGTGGTCGATGCCCAGCGCGACCTCGGCCGCGAGATGTCGTGGCGCGAGTTCGTCACCAACAGCGTCAGCCAGTTCTGCGCGTCGCACTTCGATGAGGGCCAGGCAGCGTTCACGCCGCAGCGGGAAGGCGGCCTCTACGCGAGCTGGCGGCGCAACGCGCTCCACGACCGGGGCCCTGCGTCGTTGATGGGGCTGCGCACCTGGCCCGACGTCGTACGCGACCTGCCGGAGACCGCCGAAGAGATGACGGACCTCGCGCTGGCGGAACTCGCCGTCCCCGAGGTCGAGCGCGAGGCGTACTTCGCGGGGCTCCTGCTCGACCTCAACGGCTGGGCCTCGTGGTGCGCCTACCGCCGGTGGACCGCCCGGCTCGCGGGCACCGACGACCCCGCGCTGGTCGAACTGCTCGCCATCCGCCTCGCGTGGGAGTGGGCGCTGCACCGGACCGGCGGGCGGGCCGTCGCGCTCCGCTGGCAGCTCGAGCTGGCGAGGTGGCCGGAGATCGAGGCCGCTGCGCAGGGCTCCCTGGCCCCGGACTGGCTCCTGCAGAAGGGCATGGAGATCGCCTGGCAGAACGAGGTCATCCGGGCGATCCCCGCGGGGCTCGCGACCCGACCCCCACAGGGTGCGGCGGTGCAAGCCGTGTTCTGCATCGACGTGCGCTCCGAGGTGTTTCGCCGCGCGCTCGAGGCGCAGACCGGCGCGGTGCAGACCCTCGGGTTCGCGGGCTTCTTCGGGCTGCCGATCGACTACCTGCCGCTCGGCTCTCCGAACGCGCGCCCGCAGCTGCCGGGCCTGCTGGCGCCACGCCTGCGGGTGAAGGACACCGAAGTGGCCGCTGACGCGGAGGTTCGTCGCGTCGAGCAGCTCGAGGTCGCGAGCGCGTGGAAGACGTTCCGCACCGGCGCGGTGTCGACCTTCGCCTTCGTCGAGGCGATGGGCCTGGCCTCCGTCGGCCCGCTGCTCGCCGACAGCTTCGGCGGGTCACCGGCACGCGCGCCCCGGGCGCAGGGCAAGCCTCGCCTCGGCGGGACCATCGCCGGCGAGCCCCTCGACGCCGACGCGCGCTGCGACCTCGCCGCCGGAATGCTGAGGGCGATGAGCCTGACGCACGACTTCGCGCGACTCGTGCTGCTCGCGGGCCACGGCAGCCAGACCCGCAACAACCCCCACGCCGCCGGCCTCGATTGCGGCGCGTGTGGTGGGCAGACCGGGGAGGTCAACGCGCGCGCCGCGGCGTCGCTGCTGAACGAGCCCGGGGTCCGCGCGGGGCTGGCGGCGCGCGGCCTTCACCTCTCCGCGGGGACCCACTTCCTCGCCGGGCTCCACGACACCACGACCGACGAGGTGACCCTCTTCGACCTCGACGAACTCCCGACCTCGCACGCCCCCGACGTGGCCGCGCTCGTCGCCTGGCTCGACCGGGCGGGGGCCGTGGCGCGCACCGAGCGGGCGAAGCGCCTCGGCCTGGCGGACCTCGCGCCCGCGCAGGTGCACGCGGCCGTGCGCGAGCGGGCCCGCGACTGGGCCCAGGTGCGCCCCGAGTGGGGCCTCGCGAACAACGCCGCCTTCATCGCCGCGCCGCGGGAGCACTGCCGCCAGCTGAACCTCGAGGGCCGCGCGTTCCTCCACGAGTACCGCTTCGAGGAGGACCCGCACTTCGCGGTGCTCGAGTCGATCATGACGGCCCCGATGGTCGTCGCGCACTGGATCAACCTCCAGTACTTCGCCTCGACCGTGGACAACCGGCGCTACGGGAGCGGCAACAAAGTGCTGCACAACGTGGTCGGCGGGCACCTCGGCGTCTTCGAGGGCAACGGCGGCGACCTGCGCATCGGGCTCCCGCTGCAGTCGGTGCACGATGGCGAACGCTGGGTGCACACCCCGCTGCGGCTGAGCGTGTTCCTCGAGGCGCCGCGCTCCGCCATCGAGGCGGTGCTCCAGAAGCAGTCCAGGGTCCGTGACCTGGTGGTGAACGGCTGGCTCGACCTCTTCCAGATCGACGCAGGGGAACGAGCGGTGCACGCCTGGCGAAGCGAGCGCTGGGTCCGGCAGGAGGACCAGGCCGTTGCCAGCGCCCCTTGAATCGCCGGAGCCGGGGCCCTACGCGGGCGCCTCGTTCGCGCTGCTGACCCGACACGAAAAGCAGCGGGTCATCGAACCGCTCCTCTGCGCGCGCTTCGGCGGCCGCGTCGTGGTGGTGGACGACTTCGACACCGACACGCTGGGGACCTTCACCCGCGACCGGCCTCGCCCGGGGAGCCAGCTCGAAGCAGCCCGCATGAAGGCGCGCATCGGCATGGAGCTCTCGGGGTGCGTGCGCGGCCTCGCCAGTGAGGGCTCGTTCAGCTCGTTCGGGTTCGGTTCGTGGAACCTCGAGCTCGTCCTCCTCGTCGATGCCGGTCGAGGCATCGAGATCGTGGGCTGCGCGTCGACCCCGGGGCTGCACGTCCAGGTCGTGGTCGCGACGCGCGCGGCGTTGCGGGAAGCCGCGCACCGCGCCGGTTTCCCCGCCCATGGCCTCGTGCTCCGGCCCGACGGCCCCGAGGGGCTCCCCCTTCGAAAGGGGCTGCGTTCCCCCGACGAACTCGACGCGGCGTTCGACCGGGCGCTCGCGGCGTCGTCGACCGGCACAGTCTGGGTGGAAAACGATCTCCGCGCGCACGTTCACCCGACGCGCATGGCGACGATCGCAGCCGCGACCGCCGACCTCGTGCAGCGCATGGGCTCGCGGTGCGCGGCGTGCGGGTCGCCGGGCTTCGGGCTGATCGCCCCGCTGCCCGGGCTGCCGTGTCGTGACTGCAACGCTCCGACCCACGAGCCGCGCGCACACCAACTGGGGTGCGTGGCGTGCGCCTTCCGCGAAGAGCGCGCGCTCGCCCAGCGCTTCGCGGAACCGGGCCGCTGCGAGCACTGCAACCCGTGAGGGAACGAACGACCGCGACCGACCCCACGGTGCAAGTGCAACTCTGCTTCAAGAGCACCTTCCGCTAGAACTCCCGTGAATCGACCCGACCGTCGTTGCCGTGAACCCAAACGCTGGAGCCTCAAATGAGCCACACAGAAGGTGAACTGGACAAGCAGCCCGTCCTCGACACGTTGAACCGCATCATGGAATTCGAGCTGGCTGGGGTCGTTCGCTACACCCACTACGCGCTGATGATCTACGGCTTCAACCGCATCCCCATCGTCGATTGGCTCCAACAGCAGGCGACCGAGAGCCTGGGGCACGCGCGTCTGGCCGGGGAGCTGGTGACCTGGCTGGGCGGACACCCCTCGCTGGGCATCGGCCCGCTGCTCGAGACTGAGCAGCACGACATTGGCGACATTCTCCGCGAGTCGATGGAGCACGAACGCGCAGCGCTCCGCGCGTACCAGACGCTCCTCGAGCTCGTTCAGGACAAGGACGTCCGGCTCGAGGAGTACGCGCGGGACATGATCGCCTCCGAAGTGGCGCACCAGGACGCCGTGAACAAGATGCTGCGCAAGCCGGGCCAGACGGGCGTCTATTCGGGCTGAT
The DNA here is from genome assembly GCA_038248085.1 of Myxococcales bacterium. Classification (GTDB taxonomy): domain Bacteria; phylum Myxococcota; class Myxococcia; order Myxococcales; family Myxococcaceae; genus Archangium_A. The sequence goes on from JBBRUE010000086.1 coordinate 5,480, forward strand.
CGCCCCGCTGCTTCACGCCCAGGCTCGCGTCTCACGTCGTCTTCGGGTGCTCCGGCTGCGGCCCCAGGAAGTGCTCGCGGATGTGCCACAGCACCCGGTCCCACGCGACGCGCGCCTCGCCCTGCACCTCGTCGGGAGGCTCGTCCCACGTGCCGATCGCCAGCGGCATGCCCGGCTCGAACGCGACGTACTCCTTGACGATCTCCACGCGCGCGAGCGCCTCTTCGATGATCAGCTTCGCGTCGTCGACCGAGACCTCGTCGTGCTGCACCGCGCTCAAGAGCGCACAGGAGTAGCGACGGCACGCGTCGGGCCGGTCCGCGTACACCGAGCACCCCGACGCCCCGTGGAACACGCACGGCTCAGAGAAGCTCGGCTGCTCGTTCTTCGTGGTGAGCGCCAGCTGGGGGTACTTCTCGAGCCGACGCACGTCGTCGTTGGTGAGGGTGACGTACAGGTAGAGCGTGCCGTTGCAGCACATGCTGCACGCGGCGCAGAGCTCCTTCACGGCAACAGCGAGATGCCGAGAATGCCGGTCAGCCCCGCGGCGAACAGCGACAACACCCCGATGAGGCCGTGCCGCCCGGCGAGCGCCTTGTCTCCCCTGGCGAGCCGGCGACCGAGCCACCACATCAACCCGAAGAGCACCGCGCTGGTGACGCCCAGCCAGCCGTGGAAGGTGCTCAGCGGCTTCCACCCGCGCAAGAGGATCGCCGAACCGAAGCCGCCGAGCGCCGAGGCGATCAGCAGGCCGGAACTCCAGGGGCCCAGGCGCACGTGGCGCGCGTAGCTCCCCTCGGGCGCGGGCTTGCGCCGCAGCCGCAACGTGCGCTGGTGAAACCCCTGGCGGAAGACGACCCACGCCAACAGCAGCGCCGCCGTCGCCATCACCGGGTGCAGATAGACCAAGAGCGAAGTCACGCGCGCCACCTACTACAGCCGGGGCGTGCTCGGCGCGGGGCTCGGTGCGTCCGCGCGGTGCTACCCTTGAAGGCCCCCACTGACGGAGCACCCATGTCCCCTCGTCTGCTCACGGCCCTGCTCTCGCTGTGCCTGGTCCCTGCGTTCGCGTGCTCCGACCCGCCGAACCCGCCGGTCGGGCCTCCCCAGGGCGTGGGTCTCGGCGCGTCGTGTGAGAACGGCACGAAGTGTCGCGCTGGCCTGCAGTGCAACGACACCAGCCGCCTGTGCGAGGGCAGCCACGCGACCGCCGACGGCGCGGCCTGCACCCTGGGCGTCGAGTGCGTGAGCGGGAACTGCGCCCCCAACGGCGCCCGCGGCGCCTGCGCGGCGAGTGGAGCGGGCGTCGGCGGCTCCGGCTGCCAGGGCGACTCGGACTGCGCGGCACCGCTCAAGTGCGGCTTCGACGGCGAGGGCCTCTTCCCGCGCTGCCTGACCGCGGGGAACAAGGACGTCGGCGCCGCCTGCAAGCTGGGCCTCGAGTGCGCCCAGGGACTGCTGTGCGTCGCCAGCGTCTGCGCGGTCTCGCCCCTCAACTCCACCACCGCGCCCCACGGCTTCCCGCCTCTGCTCCCGCCGGTGCCCGGCTCAGGCTGGCAGGGCGCATCGTGCCCCGCCCCGAAGGCCGCCGCCGAGACCGTGCTCTTCGTGTTGCCCCGCGACGCCGACGAGGCCGCGGTGAAGGAAGACTTCTACCGGCTCCCCTTCCCCAACGACGCGCTCCGCGACGCGAACGGGCGCATCGACTTCTCTCGCCACCCGAAGGACCCCGCACCGATGTTCGGCTTCGACGTGCTGGGCCGCTACCTCGACGTGCTGGCCACCGAGCCCTTCAGCAACGCGCCAACCGTCATCGTCCGCTTCGACGGGCCCCTCGATTTTTCCTCGCTGAGCCTCCAGGGCGCGAACCCCAACGTGCGCCTGGTGAAGTTCGAAGCGGGCCGGGGCGGGCCGCGCGGGCTGTCGCTGGTGTCCGACCGGGACTCCAACCGCTACGTGTGCGCGAACGCGCTGTCGGTGCGGCCGTACGACGGTGACTCGCTCACGCCCGGCGCGTGGGGCCTGGTGCTGCTCAAGGGCCTCAAGGGCCAGAACGGAGGGGACCTCGCGGCCTCGCCCGACTTCACCGCGATGCTGCAGGCGACCGCGCCCACCGAGGCCCGGCAGGCCCTCGCCTGGCCCGCGTATGCGCCGCTGCGCGCGTGGGTCACCGAGCAGAACCTCACCGCCAGCGACGTGGTGGGCGCGACCGTCTTCACCGTCGGCGACCCGCAACGATTGCTCAAGCGCCTCGCCACCAGCGTCGCCACCTTGCCGGCGCCGACGGCTGACACCTGGGTGAAGTGTGGCAGCGGCACCCCCTCGCCCTGCCCCGACGCGACGGGCCCCCGGGCGTGCGGCGCGGCGAACGCGGCCTTCGACGAGTGGCACTCGTTGATCGATCTCCCGGTGTACCAGCAGGGCACCGCGCCCTACCTCACCCCTGCGCAGGGAGGCGCGATCGACGGCACCGCCGCGCCGTTGACCCCGGTGCGCCGCGAGAAGGTGTGCGCGAGCCTGACGGTGCCGACGGGCACGCCTCCGATGGGCGGCTGGCCGGTCGTGCTCTACGCGCACGGAACGGGTGGCTCGTTCCGCGGCCACGCGGGTGACGGCTCGGCGGCGGCGCTGACCGCCATCACCCTGGGCGGGGTGATGGCCCCGGTGAAGGCCGCGGTGCTCGGCTTCGACCAGGTGGGCCACGGCCCGCGTCGCGGCGCGGCCGGGCAGACCATCAACCCCGACGACATCGTCTTCAACTTCGCCAACCCGGCGTCGGGCCGCGGCACCATGGCGCAGGGCGGCGCCGACCTGCTCGGGGTGACGAAGTACCTGCGCAGCCTCGCGACGATGCCCGCGGCGGAGCTCCCGGCGCTCGACGTCACCCACCTCGTGTTCTGGGGCCACTCCCAGGGCGCGACCGAGGGCGCGCTCTTCCTCGCGATGGACCGCAGCGTCGACGGCGCGCTCTTGACCGGCGCGTCGGCCACGCTGGTGAACTCGCTGACCTCGAAGAAGGCGCCGATCGACCTCGCCGGCGGTATGTGGGCCGCGCTCAGTGAGTCGAGCCCGACGAAGGTCAGCGTCTACCACCCGGTGCTGGCGCTGCTGCAGGCGTGGACCGACCCGGTCGACCCGCTCCACTTCGCGGGGAACGCCGCGATCGTGCCGGCCGACGGAGCGACGCCCGCCTTCGCACGCAACGTGTTCCAGGTGTGGGGGAAGGACGACCTCTTCACCCCGCGGCCGGTGCAGACGAGCTTCGCCCACGCGGCGCGGCTGGCCTTCGTGGGGCCGCAGGTCGACGACTTCAACGTCGCCCCGGTGACGAGCGCTTCGGGCAACGTGACCAGCCCGCGCGCGGTGACGGCGGCGATGCGCCAGTACGTGCCCAATGGCTACGACGGACACTTCGTGGTGTTCCAGAACCCGAGCGCCACGACCGATGCGTCACGCTTCGTAGGACGGGTGCTTCGCGGGGAAGTGCCGACCATTCCGGAGCCGTGACGGTCTTCGGCGCCGCCTCCGGCGAATCACAAGGTAGGCTCCCGCTTCCATGCGCGCGAAGGACAAGTGCCCCTCGTGTTTCCAGCCCGTCGCGCCGACGGACTTCCTGTGTCCGAACTGCGAGCTCATCCTCGACGTGACCCAGGCGCCGACGCGCCCGGTGAGCGAAGTGAGCGTCGTGCGCCGCATGCTCGAGATGCCCCAGCGCGGCGTGCCGAAGGACCGGCCCGACACGCGGCCCCCGAAGTCCGCGACCGAGGGCCTCGAAGGGCCGACCCGGAAGCTCAACCTCGGGCCGGAGCTCGCCGGCGTGCCGGTCGTCGTCGCGACGCTGACCCGCAGGTCGCAGCAGCTCAGTGAGCTCGAGGCGTGGATCGTCTCGCTCATCGACGGCCTCCACGACTCCGTCGCGCTCGCGCAGAAGGCCGGGCTCAAGGAGCTCGAGCTGCGCGTGGTGCTGCGCACGCTGCACGAGAAACAGGTCATCGACTTCGCCGACGAGCCGCTCAGCGATGCCGACCTCGAGATGCCCTTCGTCACCGGCACCCTCGACGAAGACGAGCCTCCCGCGGCGCCCATGGCGACCGCGGTCCCTGTGCACGCGGTACCGGCCTCTCCGCCCGCGGCGGCTCCGGCGTACGGCGCGAACGCCGATCGCCGCGACGGCCGCTTCGTCGCCCCACCCTCGCGTCCGATCGCCGCTCCGCCGCCGCCCGCGCAGACCCCACCGCCCGCGAACGCCGCTCCGCCGGCGCCGACCCCGCCGCCCGCGCACAGCCCACCGCCACCGCCCGCGGCGAGCCCACCACCACCGCCTGCGGCCACCGTGCCCACGGGCCGGCGGGGTCCGATCATCAGGTCGGGCCGCGCCGCCGTGCCGCCCGCCCAGCCAGCGTCATCGCCGGAGCTCGAGCCGGACGCGCCCATCGTCACCGGGCGCCCCGTGCCGCCGGTGCTCACGCCGGGAGCGCCCGCGAAGGCGGTCTCCCGCCACGACCAGAGCCCCCCCTTCCCCGTCAGCTCCCCGACGGAGGCCTCGACCAAAGCCCGCGGCACGGCGAGCGAGCCGCGCCCGCCGCCGCCGCCGATCCCCGTCGAGCGCACCGACCCGCGCATCGCGTACACCGGCCCGGTCAACCGCAAGGTCCTCGACGCCCTCAAGAAGGTGAAGCGAGCCGACGCGCCGAGCACCGCGGCCGCGCGCGACGAGAAGCCGCAGTCATTCGCCGACGTGCTCGCGCGCGACACCCTGCAGGTCGCGCTGCGCATGGAACAGGGCGGCCGGCTCGACGAGGCGATCCGCTTCCTCGAGAAGTCCATCGCCCAGAGCCCCGACGCCGCGTCGCTCTACAACCGGCTGGGGATCATCCTCATGCGCGAGCGCGCCGACTACCGCCGCGCCGAGCAGCTCATCCGCAAGGCGATCGAGCTCGCGCCCGAGAACACCATCTACGAGCAGAACCTCCGCCAGGTGCTCTCGCAGCAGGCGGTTCGCGCCCCCCGGTGAAGGCGGGGCGCAGTGACCTCGCCGCTCAGTGCATGACGGTGCGGTAGAAGGCGTACAGCAGCAGCGCCCCCAGCACGACGCCCACGAAGAGCGCGGTGAACCCGAAGCGGTAGATGCGGCGCATCACGTGCTCCTTGGGGCGCGGCATCTTGTACTGCTCGAGCTCACCCGACGCCTCGAGCCGCTCGTACTCAGCGGGCCGCTCGTCCTTGAAGCGCTCGAGCGACATCGACCCGGTGAAGATGACGGGGTCGAGCGGGAAGGCCTCAGGCCGCAGGTGGGTGTGGAAGAAGTGGAAGAAGAAGATGAAGCCGGTCGCCAGCAGCGCTTCGTCGCTGTGCACGAGGTAGGCGATGTTGAGCACCCAGCCGGGCAGGTACTGACTGACCAGCGTCGAGTTCCACAGGAACAGCCCGGAGAAGCCGATCACCGGCACGCCCCAGAAGACGGCGAAGAAGTCGAACTTCTCCCAGTACGCCCAGCGGTCGAGCTTCGGGCGCTCGCCCATGTAGAGGAACCACTTGAAGTTGGCGATGACGTCCTGGAAGTCCTTCTTGTTGGGCACCATCGACTGCCAGCCCCACAGCAGCGAGCGGCGCTTGCGCACCACGATCTCCCGCATCAGGTAGAGCACGAACCAGATGCCGTAGCCGAAGGTCAGCACCCCGGCCACGCGGTGCAGCCAGCGCGTCCCACCGACGCCCCCGAACAGCGACGCCAGCAGGTTGCCCCACGGTTCTCCCGCGAACTTCAGCGGCAGGCCGGTGGCCGACAGCGCGAGGAAGGTCACGATGATCACCAGGTGGATCCAGATGTGCACCGGGCGGAACCGGCGAATCCACACCTCGCCGTCGTTGTGGTGCGCGAACTCCTTGCGCTGGAAGCCCACGATCGCGCGCTGCAGCCACAGCAGCGTGTGGAGCGCGAAGAACCCGAGCACCGACATCAGCAACGTGGTCATGAACAGCCACAGGTAGTGCACGACCTTGTTGCCGTCGGGCGAGCTCGGCTCGTCGTGCGGCAGGAACATCGCGAAGTTCTCGTTGGCGTCCGGGTGACACTGGCGGCAGGTGGTGACCAGGTTCGCGGGGTTCACCATCGAGCGCGGGTTCTCCTTGCCCAGCATCTCGTGCGGCGAGTGACAACTCGCGCAGGTCGCCGCCAGCCCCAGACCCAGGCCGGTGGCCTTGCCGTGGAAGCTGTGCCGGTAGCTCTTGGACTGCTCCTCGTGGCACTTCTCACAGGTCTTCACCATCGCCAGGTGGTTCAAGTTCACCTGGGGGTCCTTCATGTCGTGGCCGCCGTGGCAGTCCTTGCAGAGCGGCGCCTTCTTCTTCTCTTCTTCGGTGCCGGTCAGCCACAGCTCGCCGTGGCGGCTCCCCTTCCAGCGGGTGGCGATGAAGGTGTGACAGGTGCCGCAGGTCTCGGTGATGTGCTGCCGCGAGACCTTCGAGGCGTCGTCCTTCACCAGCGCGATGGTGTGGCTGCCGTGGCAGTCGCTGCAGGTCGGTGCCACCGAGAGCCCCGAGCGGAGCAAGCCCTCGCCGTGCACGCTGTGGCGGAACATCTTCACCGACTTGTCGTCGTGGCACTCGCCGCAGGTGGTGACCTGGAGCACCTTCGACATCGGTGAAGTGGGGTCGCTCTTGAGCTTGATGTCGTGCATGTCGCCGTGACAATTCGCGCACGTCACCGGCACCTTGGCCTTGGCGTGCGCGCTCTCGAGGTGCGGCACCAGCTGTTCCTTGTGACACTGCCGGCAGGCCGCCTCGTCGTTGGTCTTGAAGGTCGCGTGCACCTCGCCGTGGCAGGTCTCGCAGGGGGCGTCCTTGTGCTTGCCCGCCAGCGTCTTCTCCGCCTGGTTGGGGTGGCACCCGGCCGTCGCACACATCTTCTCGGTGGGCGTGTCGTCGAGCGCGCCCTCGTGCTTCTCCTTGCCGTCGGTGACGTTGGGGTGGCACTCGAGGCACGTCACCTTCGCGTGCTTGGCGAAGTCGTTGTGCACCTCCTCATGACAACCATCGGTGCAAGATTCACGCGTCGGCCCAGATTGCGCAAAACCTGCACTCCCCAGCACCAGCCAGCCGAGCGAGAGAAAACGGACGGCAGAGCTCAAGGCCCGCAGTTGCTGAGCGCAGGCCTTACTCGGTTCACGATGTCGCAAAGACAATCCCCTCGGTAGCGGTGGTTGGGCGCTTCAGACGGAAGCAGCCTGCAAGATCACGGCTCAAAAAGGGAGCGGCTCGCCACCAAATTGGCGGCGAGCCGACCGGTACGGCGATGCGATTTACTTCTTGAACGCGCGCATGAACGCGATGAGGCCCGTCTTCTGCTCGTCGGTGAGGTCCTTGTAGGCGTCCATCTCCTTCTTCACGCCGTCCTTCTCCGCCGTGTAGCCCTCGTTGATCGCCTTGAGGAACTCCGCGTCGGGCTTCTTCTGGATGTCGGGCGAGCCGAGGTCCGCCATCTTCATCTTCTTGCCCTTCTCGGTCTCGCCCTTGCCGTCGGCGCCGTGGCACGAGCCGCACTTGGACTTCCAGAGACGCTCGGTCTTGTCGGCGGCAAAGGAGGGCAGGGAGACGACGGAGAGGGCCAGAACCAACCAGCTGATGCGCTTCATGATGACGCTCCTGGGTGCTGCGGGGGTTTGACTGCGACTGACTGCGGACGACCAAGTGACGCCCAGGCC
>JBBRUE010000087.1:0-13129 GCA_038248085.1 Myxococcales bacterium
AGGCCGGTGTCCTTCTTGAACTCCGCGACCAGCCACTCCATCACCCGCATGTCGAGGTTGTCGCCGCCGAGGTGGGTGTCGCCGTTGGTCGCCAGCACTTCGACCGCGCCGTCGCCCATGTCGAGGATCGAGATGTCGAAGGTGCCGCCGCCGAAGTCGTAGATCGCGACCTTGTGGCTGTGCTTCTTGTCGAGGCCGTAGGCCAGCGCTGCCGCGGTGGGCTCGTTGACGATGCGGCGCACGTTGAGGCCGGCGATCTCGCCCGCGTCCTTCGTGGCCTGGCGCTGGGCGTCGTTGAAGTACGCCGGCACGGTGATCACCGCGTCGGTCACCTTCTCACCGAGGTAGTTCTCTGCGGCGCGCTTGAGCTTCAGCAGCACCTGCGCCGAAATCTCGGGCGCGGAGATCTGCTTCCCGTCGATCTCCACGCGGGCGTCCTGGCTGGCGCCGCTGACGACCTTGTACGGCACCATCTTCGCCTCTTCGTTCACCTCGCTGAAGCGGCGGCCCATGAAGCGCTTGACCGAGTACACGGTGCGCTCCGGGTTGGTGATCGACTGGCGCTTGGCGACCTGGCCGACCAGGCGCTCGCCGTCCTTGGTGTACGCGACGACCGAGGGGGTGATGCGGCTGCCCTCTTCGTTCACGATGACCTTCGGCTCCCGGCCTTCCATGATCGCGACGACGGAGTTGGTGGTGCCCAGGTCGATGCCGATGATCTTGCCCATTGTAGTGCGCTCCTAAGTGGTTGATTTGGCGGCTCAAATCGACAGCCCGCCGACTCAGGCAAGTTAACCAGCGACCTACCCACGTCAACCCACGCGAAACACTCGCCACTGCGAAGGGCCCTTCGCAGCAACTGCCACCGCCGGTTGGCGATCGGGTCTCCCTGCCCCGACCGTTACCCTGTTGTTTCAAATGCTTAACGCGTCGAGTCAACTGGCAAGGATAGTGCTGAGAGTGGGTCCACTGCCGTCGACGGGTGTGGGGGCACACCGTCAGCAGGAGGGCCTCAACCATGTGGGTTCAATCGTTCCGGGCTGACATCGAGCAGGTTCCCCCGCGGCTCGAGGTCGATCATCGCGTCGCCGTGCTGCTCAACGCCAACGCGCGCAAGGTGACGGCTCGCGTGCAGCGGGCCCTCTCGCACGTGGTGCCCGAAGGTGATCTCTTTCTCTCGCGCTCGGAGCTCGACGCGCGGCGCATCGCCCAGCAGGTCGTCGACCGCGGGTACCACACGGTCTTCATGGGCGGCGGCGACGGCACGCTGACCTGCTTCGTGAACGAGATCCTCGGGCAGGTCGCGCTTCGCCGGCAGCACCACCCCACCCGCACCCCGCGCTTCGGCGTGCTCAAGCTGGGCACGGGCAACTCGGTGGCGGCGCTGGTGAAGGCCTCCTCGACCCGCGCTGACGGCTTCGTCGACGACGTGCTCCGCGCCCGCGCCGGCGAAGTGCCCGGCTACCGCACGATCGACCTCCTGCTGATCGATGGAAAGCGGGCGCCGTTCGCCGGCCTGGGCATGGATGGCAAGATCCTCAACGACTACAACTGGGTCAAGCAGCACTTCGCCCAGGGCGGGCTCGCGAAGTTGATGACCGGCCCGGGCGGCTACTTCACCTCGGTGGCCTTCAAGACGGTGCCCTACTACCTGACGCACTCGCCGACGGTGGAGTGCGAGGTCGTCAACGGCCCCGCCATCGCCTACCGCATGGGCCCCGACGGCACCCCGACGCAGACGTTCGCGCCGGGCGAGACGCTCTACCAGGGCCCGATCGTGATGGCCGCGGCGGGCACGGTGCCCTTCTATGGCTTCGAGCTGAAGATGTTCCCGTTCGCCGGCAAGCGCCGCGGGATGATGAACCTCCGCCTCGGCACCCTCCCCGCCACGGCGATCCTCGCGAACCTCCCGGCGCTGTGGGCGGGCACCTGGTTCCCCGAGGGCCTGCGCGACTTCCTCGTGAAGGACGCCACGGTTCGGTTCACGCGGCCGATGCCCTTCCAGATCGCCGGCGACGCCGAAGGCTACCGCGACGAGGTGCACTTCCAGCTCGCGCCCGAGCCGATCGACGTCGTCGACTTCACCGGCGCCCTGCACTGATTCGGGGGGACGGAGCCGGTCCCTTGGGATCGGTTCCAGCGAGGCGACTTCTTCAGCCGCCGTCGCGCGATGCGGGCGGCTTCTCGCCGGGCTCTTTGCGACGCGCGACGATGAAGGCGATGGTCACGCCCGTCTTGCCGCCGTGCGCGCGGTGGAGCGCGATCTCTTCCTTGAGCGCCTTCGCGCCGTCTTCGTTCTTGTCGGCGGTGCGGCCGAGCACCGTCTCGAGCTCGCGGTAGTACTCCTCGAGCTCCACGTCGCCGAGCGACTCGATCAGCTCGGGCTCGTAGCCCTCGGTCTCGACCGCCATCAGCGTCTGGCGGGGCGACACCACCGGGCTGCCCAGGCGCGCCTGCCAGGCGGTGAGCGCCGCGTCGTTGGCCAGCCGGCCGACCTTCACCATCGCCGTGACGCCCAGGCGGCCGCCGACCGCGAGGTACGGACGCCACTGCCTGGCGGTCGGCGCGGGGAGCCCGATCACCCGGCCAAACGAGAAGATGCCGTCGAAGGCGCGCTCAGCGAACTTGATGGCGCCGATCGGCCCGTGCTGCACCGCGACCTTCTCACCGACGCCGACGACCCGCGCGCGCTCCTTGAGCGCATCAGCCAGCCGCTGGTCGGGCTCGAGCACCGTGAGGTGACACGAGAGCGCCTTGGTGATCGCCAGGGCGCCGAGGCTCCCGTGGAGTTCGAGCAGGCTGGCCCCCTCGTTCCAGTGCGCCATCTGCGCGAAGCGGCGCAGCAGCGACTCAGACTGAAAGAGCCGACGCGCTTCTGGCGGGACGTACAGCGGGAAAGGGTCAGCCATGGTGTCCGGGTCCCCTTACACAGGGCCTGTAACCCTCACAAGTAGTACACGATGCGCTTGTCCACATGAATGTCCGCATAGATGGCTTTCCGTTGCTCTTCGGACAGCAGGTAGACGGACACCGTCAGGGACACGTAGTGGCCCTGCTTCGACACGTTCTCGGCGATCGAGTCGCGGCTGACTTCCGACCCCATCAGCCGGCTGAACTTCAGGCGGATGTACTCCGCGAAGCCGTGCTCGAGCTTCCCCATCACCTTGAAGGCGTAGACGCTGGGGTACTCGATCAGGGGCTTTTGCGGCGTCGTCGTGGGCTCGTCGCTCATGCGGCGCTCTACAGGAGGTTGGTGGCGATCTCGGCGAGCGCCGAACGCTCACCCTTGGTCATCGTGATGTGGCCGGCGATCTTCTGGTTCTTGAACCGGTTCACCACGTGGACCAGGCCGTTGTTGGTCGAGTCGACGTAGGGGTTGTCGATCTGCGCCGGGTCGCCGGTGAGCACGATCTTCGTGTTGTCGCCGACGCGGGTCACGATGGTCTTCACCTCGTGCGGCGTGAGGTTCTGCGCCTCGTCCACGATGATGTACTGGTTGGGGATCGACCGGCCGCGAATGTACGTCAGCGGCTCGATCTCGATGATCCCCAGGTCCATCAGCTCGTGGTACCCGCGGCCCGACTTCTTGTCGTTGCGCGAGAGGTTGAGCAGGTACTCGACGTTGTCGAAGATCGGCTGCATCCACGGGTTCAACTTCTCGTCGACCGAGCCCGGCAGGAAGCCGATGTCGCGCCCCAGCGGGAAGATCGGCCGGCTGACGAGGAGCTTCTGAAACGAGGCCTCCTCGGTGACCTTCTGCAGGCCCGCGGCGATGGCCATCAGCGTCTTACCGGTGCCCGCCTTGCCCACGATGGTGACGATCTTCAGGTCGTCGTTGAGGAGCAGGTCGATGAGAAAGCTCTGCTCCATGTTGCGAGGGCGCACGCCCCAGATGCCGTCCTTCACCTGGCGGTTGAGCGGCACCACCGCCCGCTTGTCGCCGTCGAAGCGGCCCATCGCGGTGTGCGACGGGTTCGCCTCGTCCTTGAAGAGGACGAACTCGTTGGGGGCCAGCTTGTCGAGGTCGGGCACGGTGAGCTGGGCGCCGGGCTTGTAGAGCTGGTTGATCAGGTCCGCCGAGACGAGGCGCTCGCTGACGCCCGAGAAGAGATCGCTGATCTCCACCCGCTCCGGCTCGTAGTCCTTCGCGATGAGGCCCAGCGCGTCGGCGCGGATGCGGAGGTTGGTGTCCTTGGTGATGAACACCGTCTCGGTCGACGGATCGCGCAGGCGCGTCTCGATGCCGACCGCGAGAATGCGGTTGTCCATCAACTGGCCGTCGGCCATCGACTTGGGCAGGTCGTGCTCGACGAAGCTCACCTTGAGCAGCCCGCCCTGGGGCATCGGCACGCCCTCGGCGAGGCCTCCTTCAGAGCGGTGCTCATCGAGGTAGCGCGCGACCTGGCGGGCGTTGCGGCCGAGCTCCGACATGTCCTTCTTGAACATGTCGAGTTCTTCGATGACGTAAATCGGGATGATGACCGTGTTGTCGCCGAAGCTGTAGATCGATCGAGGATCGTGCAGCAGGACGTTGGTATCGAGAACGAAGTTCTTCCGCGCCAAAAAGCCCCCTGAGGAGAGGTGAAACTGCGGTGTTCAGGTGCCCTGAGTAAAGCACGCAGGAGCGCACCGGCTCACACGTATTTGATCTTGATGACCGCGAAGTCGACTTCGCCCCTGGGGCGGTGCACGGTCACCACGTCGCCCTGTTTCTTCCCCAGGAGCGCCCGTCCGACCGGGGAATCGACCGAGATCTGCCCGGTCTTGAGATCGGTCTCGTCGGGGCCCACCAGCTGGTAGGTGACCCGGGCCCCGTCGTCCTCGTTCTCGAGGGTGACGGTCGCGCCGAAGTAGACCTTCTTCGAGTCCTTCTGTTGACCTGGCTCGACCACGGTCAGCTTCTCGAGCCGCTTGTCGAGGAAGCGGAGCCGGCGGTCGATCTCCCGCAGCCGCCGCTTGCCGTAGATGTATTCGGCGTTCTCCGAGCGATCGCCCAGCGAGGCCGCGAACGAGACCTCGGCGGTCACCTTGGGCCGCTCGACGGTCAGCAGGTGCTTGAGCTCGGCGCGCAGCCGCTCGGCCCCGGCCCGGGTGATGTACAGGGTGCCCCGGGGTTCCGGTTCGTCCTCGACGTCTTCCGGATCGGGGGGCTGCTCCTCGTCGTCGGTCGAAGGACGGGTCGGCTTCGGCATCGCGCGCGGCGCTCTAGCACGGACCCGAGTTCGTGCTATGCGCCGCCACCATGCGCATCCTCGCCTTCACGAGCGTCCTGCTGCTCTCGGCCTGCGAGCGAATCGACTACATCGAGATCGCCCCGACGGAAGTCGTGTTCAAGCAGCCGAACAACCAGAAGTTCATCGAAGCGAAGTGCATGGCCCGCAGCGGCGCCCGCGCGATCGGCGCCCGCGTCTCCTGGTCGGTGAAAGACCCCACGGTGGCCAAGGTCGACGCCAAGGGCTCCCTGACCCCGGTCGGCGACGGCGACACCGAGGTCATCGCCAGGGTCGGCGACATCGAGGGCCGCGCCCCCGTGCAGGTCATCTACGTCGATCACCTCGAGATCGAGCCGAAGCAGCTGACCGTCAAGGAGGGCTCCGACGCGGTGAAGCTCACCGTGAAGGCCTTCCGCAAGAACGGCAGGCCCATCACCGACCGCGGCGTCCAGCTCTCGGTCGTAGACAAGAAGGTCGCGCAGATCGTCGGCGGAGGCTCGGTGCTCGGCCTCGACCCCGGAACCACGACGGTCGACGTTCAGGTTGACGGCGTGCACGCGTCAGTGCAGGTGACGGTGGAGGTCGATAAGACGATAAAGAAGTGAAATCTTGAGAGTCGCTAGCTCAGTTGGTAGAGCACCGGCCTTTTAAGCCGAGGGTCGGGGGTTCAAATCCCCCGCGACTCACTGCAGGACAGGCCGGCCCCGTCATCTAGTGGTCTAGGATACGGCCCTTTCAAGGCTGTTACACGGGTTCGAATCCCGTCGGGGTCACTGCCCCGGAGTTCCAAACCAACGGAACTCCGGGGTTTTGTTTTGTCAGGTTGATTACGGCCCGTCATCAATCGGCGGCCGGTTAGTTCCAACCGGGAATCAATGCACCGTGGTCTCTTCTTCGGGTCCGCAGCACCCACCGAGGAGCACCCCATGTCGAAGATGCCCGAAGCCTCGCAGTTCCACTCCCCCGCCTGGATCGCGCAGGTCTGGATCGCCTTCGCCGCTGCCGTCGGGGTGACGAGCATGGGCATCTGGTACCTGCCCGTCGATGTGTGGGTGAAGGCGTTCATGGGCATGGGCCTGCTCTTCACCGTCGGCAGCACCTTCAGCCTGGCCAAGACGCTCCGCGACCAGCATGAAGCCGACTCGTTGCGGAAGCGCATCGACGACGCGCGCGTCAACCGCATCATCGCCGAGCACGACCCGCTCAAGCCCGCGCTCTGAAACGACGCCTCCTCCAGAGGGCGGCGAGCGCGACCAGCAGCGGCGCGGCGCCGGTCGAGCCGCACCCGCCACACCCCACGGAGAGCTTCCGGCGCTGCGGCGGGCCACTGTCCGGCTCCGGGGCGCCTGCATCGGCGTCGGGGGTGCCCGCATCGAGTTCGATCCCCCCCGCGTCGGTTCCTCCCGTGCCTGCATCCGCCCTGCTCCCTCCATCGTCCGGCACGGCGCTGCCGGCATCAGGCGCCGTGGGATCCGGGGCGACGTCGATCGACACCGAGTCCACCCCGACGCCGGAGCGCGTGTCGGTGGCCGTCAAGTCGAAGACGAGCACCCCGCCGGCGGCCGGAGCGACGAAGGTCGGTGCTGCCACGTCGGAGCGTGAGAGCGTCACCACCGGACCCGAGCGCTGCACCCAGGCCAGGGTCATCGACTCTGCGTTCGGGTCGGTCGCTGCGCCGCTGAGCTGAACCACCGTCCCCGCGTCGACCGCCTGGTCGGGTCCCGCATCGACCAAAGGGGGCTCGTCGACGTTGTCCCGCACCGTGACGTCGACGAACCCGGACGCAGACTCGATCCCGTCGCTCACCGAGACGGAGAACCGGAACTGCTGGGGGCTGGTGACTGACGGCGTGGTGAAGGTCGGCTGGGCGACCGTCGTCCCCGAAAGAGGCACGCTCGCGCCCCCGTCCTGCGTCCAGCTCCAGGCCGGCACGTCGGGGTCGGCGTCACTCACCGTGGCCGGCAGCACCGCCAGCACGCCCTCGTCGAAGGTGAGGGCGGTGGGCAGGCTGAGCCGCGGCGTCGCGTTGAGGCGCATCGTCCACGTCGCCTGGGAGGTGCCGATCGCGCTCGTACGGCCTCCGAAGAGCATCATGCCTCCGGCGCGCGCGCTGTACGTCGATCCCGCAAAGGTGAGCGCGCCTGCGCTGGGCGCAGGGGTGATGGTCTTCCACGTCGAGGTCGCAGGTGCGTATTCGAAGGCGGCCGACTGGGGCGTACCACTGGGGGTCGTGACGCCTCCGTAGAGCACGAACTTGTTGGCGCGGGCGTCGAAGGTGCAGACCGCCGACCCCCTCTTCGTCGGAGGGGTGACCGCGGCGATCGGCACCCAGGCGTTGCCCGCCACGTCGTACTCGGCGGTGTCGGCCAGCGTGTCGTTGACGATCTCGCCTCCGAACACGATCAGCCTTCGGCGCACGGAATCGTAGCCGCAGCAGGCACTCGCACGGGCGGGAGGCGCGGTGCCGGTGGGCATGATCGGCGTCCACGTCGCGGTCGCCGCGAGCACATTCACGTCGAGCCACCACAGTCCGTTGTCGAGCGCCGTCGCCTCGGCGTTGTTCGAGGTCGCCGTGCCGCCGCCGAAGAGGAGGTGCCGTTGCAACTCCGGCACATAGACCATCGCCGTCAAGAAGCGCGCAGACGGAGGTGTGCCGAGGTTCGTGAGCTGGACCCACGTGTCCGTGAGCGGGTCGAAGGCCCACGTATCTGACCGCAGCGGACCGTTCAGGCCCGCGCTCCCGCCGAAGAGGATCACCCGCTGCTGCTGCGCGTCCCACGTCATCGTGTGCCATGCGCGCGCCGACGGAGCGGTTGTAGGCGCGCGCTGGCTCCAGTTGGTCGGCGCGTACGTCCACGTCTGGTTGTTGGTGCTCAGCAGCGCGTTGCCCCCGAAGAGCACCCCGAGCTCGCCACCGTCAGCGCCGACTGCCGCCACCAGCGAGGTGCCGGTTCGCGCAGATGGCCTGGTGGCCGGGCTCAGGTTCGTCAT
This sequence comes from Myxococcales bacterium, assembly GCA_038248085.1. Lineage (GTDB taxonomy): Bacteria > Myxococcota > Myxococcia > Myxococcales > Myxococcaceae > Archangium_A. The sequence continues at coordinate 8,205 of JBBRUE010000087.1, forward strand.
CGTGGGCGCGGCCGCGAGCGCGCAGGCGCTCAGCAACCCGGTCACCCAGCCGACGCACCTCGGGACCATGGAGCATCGTACGGCGTCACCCGGGTGGGCCTGTCTCCGACCCCGTACGATTCAGCTCGGCGGGGGCAACTCGAGCACTGCGAAGAACAGCGCCCCGTCCGCGTCGGGCGGCTGCGCGCGGAAGAGGCCGCGCGCCCCGATGCTCACCGCCACGTTGCCCGCGAGCGCCCACGCGAAGCCTTCGTCGCAGTGGAAGTGCGGTCGCCAGAAGGCCGCCAGGCCGTCGGGCTTGAGCTCGGGCTGGCAAATGCGGCGCACGCGATCCGTCGAAGCCGATCGAGCGGCCTCGTCGTTCCAACTCCACACCCACGTGAAGACGTCGGGCAGGTAGCTGCCCACCACCTGGGCCGGCAGCTCGAGCGCGCCCGCCGGTCGATCGAGCCGCAGCACGCCATGTTCAGGATCGAAGGCGAAGCCCGTCACCCGGCCGAGGCGCTGCTGAAGCTGGCCCTGGAGATCGTGAAACGCCCGCTCGGTGCCCTGCAACGCGTCGAAGAGTTCGTCGGTGATCAGCAGCGTCTGCAGCTCGGCGCGCTCGAGGCGGGTGAACCACGCCACCGAGCCATCGGCGCGGAGGAACTTCCAGTCGGCGAACCCGGGCTGCGGCCGCTCGACCAGCACCCGCCCCGGCTCCCAGCGGCCGTGGAGATGCGCGTGCAGCTCGGTGAGGGCCTCGCTGAGCCGGAGCGCTTCTTCGCGCGGCTCGACGTGCAGCTGGGGGCGCGGCTTCGGGTCCTTCGCGCCCTCGCCCTTGGTCTGCAGCTCGGTGACGCGGAGCCCCTCGGGCGTGCGCGCCACGCCGAGCTCGACCTTCGTCCACCCGCTCGGCGCGAGGAGCATCAGGCTGTCGTGCAGGGCAAACACCAGCGGCTTCGGATCAAGGCCCCTTGGGGCGACGAGGTGAGGGGGCTGATCAGACACGACGCGCGCAGTAGCACAGCGCTCTGTCATGCTGCCTGACCAATGAGACGGGGTTGCCTCGCGCTGTTGATCGTCGCTGCCTGCGTGAAGCGGGCGCCGGACGGCACGGTGCTCCGCGCCCTCCCCGCCTGTGAGACCAACGGGCGCTCGGTGCAGTCGCGGCCCCTCGAAGACGCGGTCCAGCCCTGCATGCGCCTGCTGAGCGTCGAGCCGGCCGACACGTCGCGCTCGATCCTCGGGCTGAGCACCGACGATCAGGCGCGGATCACCGCGGTCTGCCTGCTCGGCAGCACCCACGACGCCGACTCCCGCTTCTTGAACTGCGTGGCAGATCAGCTCGAACGGGCCGCGCCGGCGCTCCCGCCGAACGCGCGCGAGCTCGTGTGGACGCTCAACGCCTCGTACTGAATCTTCACGGACAATCGGTCGGCTTCACGTCGTACTCGACGACGCCCAACCCACCCGTTCCGCTGAGCCGCACGTGGTAGGTCTGGCCGGCCACCGGGCTCCACCCGTCGCGCGTCAGCAGCACCGCCGCCTGGCCATACGAGCCGTTGAGCACGTCCACCCGCGTCGTCATCGGCATGTTGTCGCTCATGCGGGTCACGGTCACCGCGAGGCCCGAGAGCGGAATGTTGCCGTGGATGGTCCACTGCCACTGGGTGAGCGGGGTCGGCGAGTAGCCCGGAGGCGGGAAGGCGACGAAGTCGGGCCGCGGACCGGTGCCGCCGCCGCCGAAGACGCTCAGGCACGACGCGGAGCCGTAGTTGTTGCCCCCGCGGTAGTGGCCGATGCCGACCGGGCTCAGGGGCGGGTTGAGCAGCCAGCGGCGGTGCCCGAAGGTCGTCTCGTTGCCGAAGTCGATCATCCAGAGATCGATCGCATCGCTCGCGTCACGGGCGCCCCAGGCGATGTTGCTCGAGCCTGCGCCCCCCGCGCCCGACGGCGTGTAACAGGTGGCCGACGACTGCGGGAAATGCGCAGACGGGCCGGCAGGGTTCCAGGCGGCGATGACTGCACAGGACTGGCCGGTGGTGTTCTCCTGCGCGCTGTCGCTCGTCGGGCCCAGGCCTACCAGCCACCGGAAGAAGTTGAGCCGCGAGAGCGCGTCGTCGAGCGCGTTTCGCGACAACGTGCCGGGGTCGCAGGTCGCCGTGGTGTTGGTGAAGCCGTCGCCGGTCTCGCGCCGCGTCTCGGCGGTGTCCCAGGCCGCGCAGACTTCGGCCGAGGTGCGGGTCTCCGGACTTCCGGGGGCGGCAGCCGTGCACGTCGAGCCATCACCAGTGAAGCCCGGCCCACACACGCACCGGGCCAGCGACCGTTCGCAGCGCGCGCCTGCCGCGGTGCAGGTGATGCCCGCACAGGGGTCGATGCCGGCGTCGACGCGCGTCCCGGCATCGACGGGAAGCAGGGGGCCCGCGTCGGTGAGACCCGCGTCCGGGGTGACGACCGGCGTGCCCCCGTCGTGGGCCGGTACCAGCACCTCGCCTCCGTCCTCGACGCTGATCCCGAGCGGGGCAGTCACCAGCGCGTTGTCGGCCAGGCCCATCGAGCACCCGGTGAGGAGGACGACGCTGGCGAAAAGAGCGGTGCGCACATCTTCGTTCTCGCCCCCCAGCCCCACCCGGTGCGGCGCTCTCAGCACTTGAGAACCAGGCTGTGCACGGTCGTGACGGAACCGGCTCTTGCTGCCGTCATTCCAGGCGCTTGGCCGCGGTCAGAAACGGCCCGAGACACCGAGCGGCGTGATGCTCACGCCCTCGAGGAGCCGGTCGGTCAGTCGCGCGTTGAAGAACCCCATCGTCGCGTCGAAGAGCACGAGGAAGGCCCCCTGGAGCAACAGCGCCTGGCCGAACCCGACGAGCTTCGCATCGCCGGTGGCCTCGCCGCGCTGCCAGAGGAACGCCGCAGTCGCGAGGTACGCCACGTCCAACCCGGCGTTGATGAAGAAGACCTTCTCCAGCCGCTCGGACGCCTTGAGGCTCTCCTTCGCGTCGAAGGCCGCCGGGTCCAGCTTCCACTCGGTGATCAACGAGACGAGGGCGAGGCCGAGGTTGACCGCGTTCCACACCAGGTTCCCCAGGTGGAGGAACCGCGCGCGCTCATCGCGCTCGAGGCCGAAGCCGACCGCGCCGACGCCCATGTTGCCCACCGCCCACGCGCCGAGGACGATCATCCCCACGCGGCTGGTCTGAAGGCGATCGCGGTTCCACGACGGGAGGTCGACCGGTTCGGCGGCCAGCGTCAACGAGAGCGCGAGGGCGAGCATCATGCGGCTTGCCTAATCGGGTTGTGGTGAGGTCGCACCCGTGACTCCTGTCGAGCGGGCGCGCGCCGCGAAGCGCGAACTGAGGACGCAGCTGCTGCGGTGGTTCGATCAGCACCAGCGCGCGCTCCCCTGGCGCCAGACGAAGGACCCGTATGGCATCTGGGTCAGCGAGGTGATGCTCCAGCAGACGCAGGTCGATCGCGTCGTGCGGTACTGGACGAAGTTCCTCGCGCGTTTCCCCACCGTGAACTCGCTGGCGAACGCGGAGCTGGCCGACGTGCTCTCGATGTGGACCGGGCTCGGCTACTACTCGCGCGCCCGCAACCTGCACGGCGCGGCGAAGGAGTTGGTCGCGAAGTTCCAGGGCGCCCTGCCCGACTCAGTGGACGCGTTGCTCACCCTCCCCGGCTTCGGCCGCTACACGGCAGGGGCCGTCGCGTCGATCGCCTTCGAGCTCGAGGCGCCGCTGGTCGACGGCAACGTGGCGCGCGTGCTCTCGCGCGTACTCGAGCTCGAGGGTGCACCCGGTGATCGCAAGCGAGAGGCGGCGCTGTGGGAAGCCGCGGAGGTGCTCGTCACCGGCGCACGCCCCGGCGATTGGAACCAGGCCCTGATGGAGCTCGGCGCGACGGTCTGCGTGCCACAGAACCCGCTGTGCCTGCTGTGCCCCGTGCGCGGCGCCTGCCTCGCGCTCGCGGCCGGGCGCGTCGACGAGCTGCCGCCGCCGAAGAAGGCCACCAGGCGAAAGCGCCTGGAGTTCGCCGTGGCCGTCGCGCGCAAGGGCGACCTGGTGTTGCTCGCGCGCCGCGAAGAGAAGGGCCTCTTCGGCGGGCTGTGGGAGCTGCCCGCCGTGGAGGTCGGCCCCGAGGACGACGTCGACCACGCGTTGACCCAGCTCCTCGGGAAGCGCGCGACGATCGGCCCCGAGCTCCTGGTGCTCGAGCGCACCCTCACCCACCGCGATCTCTTCCTGCGCCTCCACCCCGTGCGCCTGGCCGCGAAGCTGGGCAAGCCGCCCGCCGGCTACCTCGAGTGGCGCTGGGTGGCCGACCACGAGCGCGCGGCCCTGGGCATGAGTTCGGCCATGCAGTCGGCGATCGCCGAGAGCCTGGGGGAGTGACGCTGCCCGCTCAGAGCAGCGCGCGCAGCAGCGCCTGTGCCTGGCGAACCTCGGCCGTGATCCGTTCCGCTTCCGCGACGGAGTGAAGCCCGAGCCCGCACGCCGGCGACACCAACGAGCGCGCCAGCAACACCTCGAAGTCTGGCGTCGTCGCGCGCAGCGAGGCCTCCACCGAGTCGCACAGCTCGCCGACTTCGCAGGTCGCCCCCGGCGAGGTGGGGATGATGCCGAGGATCAACGCACCGCCCCCCTCGACGAAGCGCCTCCACCGTGGCCCCTGTTCGAGCAGCGCGTCGAGGGAGAGGCGCGCGTCGAGGCTGACGTAGTCGAGCCCGAGGTCGAGCACCGCGCCCCAGTCGGTGTTCCCGCAGCAATGAAGCCCCACCCGGGCGCCCTCTTGCCTGAGCACCTGCACGAGTCCAGGCAGCCCGATCGGAGGCGAGGTCACGAGGCCCGGCTCGTCGATCACGAAGAGCGCGTCATGGCCCGCCACGCGCACCGCCTGCAGCGTGTCGCGTGCCCTCCGATGCAGCCAGTCGAGCACCC
>JBBRUE010000088.1:0-13042 GCA_038248085.1 Myxococcales bacterium
CAAGGCCGGCCGAGCAGCCGCCATCAGCAAAGAGGACGCCGCCATCGATGGGCAGCAGGCCGCCGTCTGCGCCGGTGAGGGCGTAGGTCTCATCAGTCTGGCCATCGCAGTCATCGTCGATGCCGTTGCACTGCTCGGGCGAGGCGGTCACCGTGCACATCGAGAGGACGGCAGGGCCACCATCTTGTGCGTCGCATGACTGGCTGCCACGGCCCGCGCAGCAGGCCTGGGTGGTGCCGGGGTTCGAGCACGAGCAGTTCTCGTTGGCGGCACCGCTGCAGTTCTCGTCGATGTTGTTCGCCTCACAGACCTCCGTGGCCGACGGGTTGATGCTCGCGTTCGAGTCGTCGCAGTCGGTAGCCATGATGGCGAACCCGGTCGGCTTCTCACAGGCGGCCTGGGTCTCGGCGCCAGCCGCGCTCGAGCCAAAGCCGTCGCCATCTCGATCGATGTAGAAGGTGGTGAGCGTGCCGTTGTCGACCACGCCATCGCAGTCATCGTCGATGCCGTTGCAGACCTCATTCGAGCCCATCAGCGCGCCGAAGCAGCCCTGCTCGAACGCCCCATCGATGCAGCGCTTCACGCCGGGGTGACATGCGCCGACGGCAGTGGGACCGCAGGGCCGCGTCTGGTCTGCGCGGCACGCGCCCTCGGGCCTCGCCACGCACTTGCCCTCTGTGCAGACAGGGGTGTCACCACCACAGTCGACGTCGTCGACACAGTGCGGCCCGGGGGGGACGGTCGGGGAACAGGAGACCAGCAGAGAGAGGATGAGCGGTACGACCAGGCGATTGGCCACGATGAACTCCAGTTTGCGAGGACGAGCCATTGAGCATCGGCTGCCCCGAGTGTTTTGTTTCAAGACAAGAACTGGGTGGAAGACGCGCATCGGAATTGGCCCCCCCCACCAGAAAAACCACCCACACCAGCCCGACTCAACGTGTTCTGACCTCGAACCTTCGAAGATCGCTCCCGTCACCGCAAGAAATTACTGCGGCCGAGCCAACTCAGCGGGGCTGCCGGTCGGCCTCCGCTTCATGCAGCGCGGCCTCGGCCTTCTCGAGCCGGACGGACGTCTTCTCCATCGCTGCTTCGGTCTTCTCGAGGTCGCGCTCCAGCTTCTCCGGCTGGGCGCTGTGCTCGACCTTGCTCTGCAGGCGCTCGAGGGTCGTGTTCGCCTTGTCGTAGTCCTTCCGGGCCTGGGCGACCTTCCGCTTGAACCCCGCGAGCTCGACGTCGACCAGCGTCGCGTCGAGGCGCTCGCCGCTCTTCACCTTCGTGAACACCTTCTTCACCGTCGACCAGCCGGGCAGCGACACCACCACGGTGTGTTTCCCCTTCGACAGGTAGAGGTCGAGCGGCGTCACCCCCACCAGCACGTCGTCGAGCCGCACCTCGGCCTCCGGCGGAGTCGACGTCACCGCCACCTTCGCGCCGGGCGTGAGGGTGACCTCCAGCTTCTCCTCGGTGGAGCCCAGGGTGAGCGGCCGCTGCAGCGGCTCGTGGCCGGCGAGGGTGATCAGCACGTCAACGGGCCCCGGCTCGAGCGGGCCGGTAGTGCCGGGCGTCAGGGCGAGCACCACCTCGCCCTTCACCCGGACCTGGGCGCCGGGCGGGTCGGTGGTGATGGACAGCCGCGAGGCGGGGCGCAGCTCGAGGAACACCTCGGTCTCTTCGTTGGTGTTGGGCTCCACCACCCGGCTGTCGGGGAAGAAGCCGTCGAGCTCGACCCGCACGGTGTTTCGTTGCACGGCCTTGACCCGGATCCGCAGCGGCGCCTTGCCGTGGTCCACGTCGTTGACGAAGACATGGGCGCCCACGGGCTTGGTGGTGACCGTGCACCAGGGGTTGAGGCCGAGTCGATCGTCGGCGTCGTCCCCGGCGGCCGGGCGCGGGCTCCGCGGGCGGGGGGCGGTCTGGGTCAGCGCGCCTCCGTCGAGCGTCGTGCTCGAACCGCAGCGTCGCTGCGCCCCGGTGAGCCACAGCTCGAGCGCGCCCTTCTGGAGCCCGAAGCCGAGGCGCTTCAAGTCGGTCTCGTCGCGGCTGGCGAGGGCCTCGTCGGCGACGCAACTGCAGACCGAGGGCGCCGCGTGCTGCGCGCAGCGGCGTAGGAAGCCTGCGCGGAAGATCTCCCGTCGCTCGGTGGGTGAAGCCGGCGCGGCGAGCCCCAGGGAGTGACCGATGAGCCCGAGCACGATCGCCCCGATGAGCCCGAGCACGACGAAGAACGCCTGAAGCGCGGCCGAGATCAGCGCCACCCACCGCACCCCGCTCGAGAGGTGCTCGGCGCGCCAGATGCTCCAGCCGAAGATCCCCGGCAGCCAGGCCGCGCCGAACGAGTGCAGCCAGCTCACGCCGCCCGTGCGGAAGATGATCAACAGCAGCAGCCAGAACAGGCACGAGCACCCTGAGCCGCCGCGGCCGCCGCGCTGGTACGCGTCAGACACCCCGTCGGCCAGGGCAGCCATCGCCCCCAGCATCACCGCGGTCGCGCCGAGCCGGCTCCACGTCTGCGGGCGCTTCAAAACGGCCTCGCCTGGCGCGACTTCGTCAGGCAGTCGGTGCGAATGCGCGAAGCCTCGGGCGGAATCGCGGCGCCGTTGCCCATGCGCTCCATGAGGTCTTCCAACTGTTGCCCCGAGAAGGCGCCGAGGTAGCCCTCAGCCACGCACGCGCACGTCGACGGGTTCCCGCCGCCCTTCACGCAGGCGGCGACGATCTGCGGTTGCAGGCACTGCACCGCCTCGCGGAGCACCAGCACCCCCACCTCGTCCTCGTCGAAGAGGTTGGGGTCGTTCACCCAGAGCTGCACCTCTTCCGGGCTCATGTCGTCGACGACCGCGTGCACCAGGCAGTCGCAGTCGATGTTGCTCTTCTTCGCCGCCTCCGAGCGCCGGCACGAGCGCACCGCGGAGTCGACGGACGACGCCTTGTTCGGGCAGCCCCAGAGCCCCAGGCACAGACACAGAAGTCGGAACGGCCTCATGGCGCGGGAATCCCCCGCGGCGCTCCTACCAAACTCACCCGCCGCGCGCCCGGGTGCTCGCCCCGACCTTGCTGTCGTGCGACTTGAGGATCATCACGCTGATCTTCAGGTTGATCAGCACGAAGCGGATCAGCTGCCAGGGCACGAAGGTCCGCCAGAACACCGTCCACCGCGTGGGGCGGACGAAGGCGAGCGCCCGGGGGGCGGTGGTGACGGTCTGCAGAGGCGCGTTCATGTTCACTCCGGGATGACCCACCACAGGGGCAGCGCCTTCGCCTTGTAGAGAAAGGCGTGGTGCAGCAGTTGTTTGATCCAGTGCCCCGCGAGGCCGATCTCCCCCGAGGTGTGGCCGAGGTCGCGCCCCGAGTCGGGGTACTTCTCGAAGTCGGGCACGATGGGGAACATCGTCATCGACGCCGCCGAGCCCTTGAACCAGCTCGCGCCAGCCGAGGCGACGCAGGCCGCGCCGAGCCGGGCCATCGACGCGCCGCGGGTCGCTTCGGTCGCGCCGTGGAGGATCATGTCGACGATGGAGTGCGCCACCGCCCGGCCCATGATCGCCGACGGCATGCCGGTGCGCGGTGGGGCTGGCGCGATGACCGTGCCGTTCTTCGTCTTGCGCGGCAGCGAGATGGCGTGGGGCGGCGCGAAGGCGATGCCGATGGCGAAGACGTTCTTGTACTTCGGAGCCTGGTAGCGCTCGGGCCAGTCTTCCGCGCGCCACGCCGACGGGTCCTTCGGCCGGTAGTCCGCGTCGACGCGCATGAAGCCGTTGGGGGTGAACAGCTCCTTGCCGATGTCCGCGCCCGCGGCGTCGAAGGCCTGCAGCGGCACGCCAGTGAAGGGCGGCAGCAGCATCGCGAAGTCGAAGGCCAGCTCGTGGTGTTCCCCGTCGAGCGTCTCGTAGAAGACGTTCTTCGGCTCGACGCGCTCGACGTGGGCGCCGGTGATCCACTCCACCCCGCGCTCGACGAAGAGCGACTCGGTGAACACCTTGCTGGGGGTGACGTAGCCGCCCATCTTGAGGTGCAGCCCGCCGACGCCGAAGTCGCCGAGGTCGGCCTCGTTGGTGAGGAACACCAGCCGGGCCTGGTCGCGCACCCCGCGCTTCCGCAGCTCGAACTCGAGGTTGAAGATGTACTCGAAGGCCGCGCCCTCGCAGGTGCAGGTGCCGTGACCGGTGCCGATCACCAGCGTCTTCTTCGCGCCTTGCTTCATCTCGGCCACGAGGGCGTCGAGCGCCGTGGCGGCGTGGGCCGCGTGCGAGAAGGTGCACACCGAGAGCGAGTTGCCCTCGGGGCCGAGGCCCGGCGTCGCCCCGAAGTTGAGCCGCGGGCCGGTGGCGTTGATCAAGAAATCGTAGGGGAGTTCGAGCCGCTCGCCCTTCGCGTCGGCGCCGGTGCGCTCAGCCACGATGTACGGCTGCGGGTGAGTGGCGTCGCCTTCCGGGTGCAGCTCGGTGGCCTTCGCCTGGTGAAAGGTGATGCCTTCCTTCGCGTAGATGGGCGCGAGCTCGAAGGTGACCTGCTCCGGCGTCATGGTGCCGGTGCCCACCCAGATGTTCGAGGGGATCCAGTTCCACTTCGAGTTGGGCGTCACCACCACCACCTCGTGCGCGCGGGGCAGTTCCTTGCGCAGCAGGAGCGCCGCCGTGTGACCCGACACGCCGGCTCCGAGGATGACGACTCGCATGACCTCTCGGAGCCAGCACTTCCCCGCAGGGTTCGACGCCCGGTGCTCACTCGCGTAACGCAGCGCGTTCGTGCGCGGCGTTACGCGAGCGCTCAGGACTGCGGCCCCGCCCTCAGGGCTTGAGCACGAGGGTGGTGACGCTCATCGCCGGCAGGGTGTAGCGCAGCGCGTTCGCCGTCACCGTGACGTCGGCGCCCCGCACCGGGTTGGGCTGGCCCGACGACATCACATAGCGCTCGGCCCGGGTGTACGCCGTGCCGTGACGCAGCGTGAGCGCCGCCGTCTTCGCGGTGGTGGCCTTGTTGATCACCACCAGCACCATGCGCCCTGGGTTGGCCGCGTCGATCGACGCGTAGACCGAGGTGTTCACCACGTCGGTGTTGGTGGCCTGGATCGAGGTGTCCCCGAACGCGCCCCCCAGCCCGTCGTAGCTGCGGAACATCGCGAAGGCGCCGGTGATGTAGGGGATGGACCCGCCCGTCATCGGCCACAGCGCGCCGGTGTGCACGCCCTCGCGCCCGAAGATGCCGAGCACGTCGGCCTCCGCCACGCCGCCCGAGATGTGGGAACCGCCGCCGTAGTAGTACTCGGTGAAGCCGAGGCCCGTGCCCGGGTAGTGCGCGGCGATCTTCGCCTGCATGTCGGGGATGAGCTTCAGCGGCCCGCCCGCGTAGGACGCGACCCAGCTGGTCTCGGTGTACGTCGGGTCCCACAGCGAGCGGGGGCTCTGCACGCGCGCCGCGGCCACCGCGGTGGTGGTGTCCTCGCCGATGACGCGCACCCCGCCGCCCGTGGCCTCGGGGTACCAGTGGAGGTCGAGCACGTCGAGCAGCCGCGCGCCTTGCGTGGTGCTCGCCTGCCGCATGCCGTCGAGGAAGAACTCGACGAAGTCGCGGTTGTTCGCGTCCACCGCGTTCTGCAGGTTGATGAAGCCGTTGAAGCCGTAGCTCACCGCTCCGAAGATCTTCCCTGCCGGCGCGTTGCGGCGCACGGCCTTCGCGGCGTCGACGCTCTTGGTCAGCAGCTCGGCGTAGGTCACCGGCACCGGGTGAATGTGCGAGTGGGTGTCGCTCCAGAGGTCGGGCTCGTTGTCGAGCGAGTAGAAGATCTCGCGCGTCGGGTCGGCGTGGGCGTTGGGGAAGGTCGCCTCCAGCCACGCGACGAACTCGTCCTGATACACCGCGCCGTCGGTGAGGCTGGGCGTCATCGAGAGCGCCGACGGCTTGGTGGCCAGCGTGGGGAAGAAGCGGCTGGCGATCGGGTCGTTGAGCACCGTGCCGTTCTTGTCGGCCGCCACCCACCCGAGGATCGGGATGGTCACCATCGTCGCCCCGCCCGCCGCACGGGAGGCCGCCACCGGTGCGCGGACTGCTTCACCGGGCACGTTGCCGCCGCCGAGGTAGCTGTCGCTGTTGTGGTTGTAGTCGGAGCCCGCGTTCGACGCGTTGGTCTCCCAGTTGTACGCGCTCCACCGGTTGCCGCCGAGGCGGTTGAGGGTGAGGTGCGGCTCGGCCGACCAGGTGCTGCCGTTGAAGTTCTTTCCATAGATGAAGCGGCTGATCGGCCTCACGTTCACCGCGGAATCGACGGCGATGGTGACGTCAGCCGCGCCGGGGTTACCGGGGGGAATCGGCGTGCCCGCGTCGATGGCGGGCGGAGGCGTCGGGGTGCCCGCATCGACCGGTGGCGGCGGAGGTGGAGGAGGCGTCGGGGTGCCTGCGTCGACGAGCACCGGCGGAACCGGCGTGGGGAGGGGGAGGCCTGCGTCGGCCGGGTTCACCGGGCCTGCGTCGCGGTGGTGGCGCCAGGGAAACGGCCGCCCCCCGCGTCGCAGCGCCTCGGAGAGTTGCCCTTCGGAGGACGGGCTGTCGGCCGCGGTCCCGGCGGTCGTCGCGCTCTGTGACGACGACACGGTTCCTTCCGACAGCCCGCAGGAGGTGAATGCGAAGACGGCAGCCAACACGACCAGGCGATTCAGGACTTCGTTCATCAGCGGCTCCTCACGTTGGCCATCCCTCAATGGCGCACTGCGACTGCCGAACGGTTGAGAACCAACCCATTCACGAGGTGCTTACCTACGGGTCGCGGATGTACGGAACCAAGGCGTGTGGGTGCCGCGCTGTGCCAACAAGTCCGAGGTGTGGGCGCCGTCTATGCAACCACTTGGCGGAGTGGCGGCTTTCCTCACCTGTCTGATCAGGCACACCGTCTCACGGAAAATTGCATCAGCGCTGTCGTGAACTGGCGGCGGAAAATTCTTCAGGCGCGTTCTTCAGCGTCCTTCGATTTCACCGGCTGGCCAGCGTGCGCGCAGCGCCTCGACGTCGAAGGTCCCGCTCGCCTCCAGGCTCAGCGTGAAGCCCGGCTCGAGCGCGAGGTACGCGGCGGTTGGCCACCAGTGACCCTCCTTGCCGCTCCACGTCGCGCCCGCGGGTTTCGCTTTCGTCACGTCGAAGGTGTGCGCCGCCTTCACCGCGACCTCGGTGCCCGGCACGCCATCGCCGGTGTCGAGCAGACTCTCGGTGAAGTCGGCCTTCGTGCCGAAGCGGCTGACGCCCCACTCGAAGTCGAGGCCCTGGCCACAGAAAGGGTCGAGCAACGTCAGGTGCAGCGAGGGGCGCGCGGCGAACTCGCTCCATGCGAGCTCGAAGCCGTGCGCGACGTGCGCTCCCGCCGAGTGCGCGATGACGTGCACGTGGGTCAGTCCGCGCTCGGCCACCACGCGGGCGATGGCGCGGCCCTCCCGCTGACCGTTCTCCGCGGCGCTCAGCTTGTCGACGGCCGCGTCTTTCCAATCATAGGAGATGAGCTCCACACGCTCGGGCTGCAGCAGCCGGCCGCGCAGCGCGTCGACCATGCCCGTCGCCCACCGCTCGGGTCCATCACCGGAGCCATGCACCACCAGCACCCAGACGTCGCGCGTCGAGGCCGCCGGGAGCTGGGCCTCGGAGGTCGGCGGCGGTGCGCACGACGCGGCCGCGACGACCAGGGCGAAGAAGACAGAACGCTTCAGGCAGAGCGGAGGTGCGCGCATCACGAGGTGCGTTTTGCGCCCTCCTCGTGCCGCGCGCCATCGGTGCGGAGCGGCCATTCAGCGCAGGAAGGGCACCATGCGCCGCAGCGTTCCGCCCTTGCGCACCTGCTGCACCAGCACGCCCACCACGTGCGCGGCGACGAGACCGAGGACCCCGAAGCCCACCAGCTCGTGGCCCTCGCGCACCCACAGCCCCGCAAGCTTCGGCGGCACGGCGAGGTCCCCGCGCACGAAGGCCCCCCAGTCGGAGCCCAGCGCCATGGCCATGCCCGAGACGACCATCGCCAACACCGTGACGTAGAGCGCCCCGTGCACCGCGCCCACGCCGCGGCGGTGGAGCGTCGGCATCGGGAGCGGCTCCGGGGCCGGGCCCCTGCGGCGCACCACGAGCCTCGCCAGCATCAGGGCCCCCACCACCATGCCCGTCGCCGAGTGGAGTCGCCCCGGCCAGAGGCGACTCGCGTCACCGTCAGGCAGATCGGCCAGGCGAAAGCCCACCACCACCAGCCCGCCGAGCAGCGCAGCGACGAGCCAGTGCAGCGCCATCAGCGTCTTCGGCCACCGCGCGCTCATGGCGCCTCAGCGGCGGAGCCCGCCCAGTACTTCAGCGACAGCACCCCGGACAGCACCACCGCCGCCGTCATCGACACCGCGCCGAGGAGCACGAAGACGGGCGAGAGCCCCAGGTACACCTCGCCGAGAATGCCCAGGGGCATCAGCAGGCCCCCGAGGCCCAGCGCCGCCGCCGTGGTCCGCGCTGCGTCGCCCGCACGCTCCAGCCGCACCAGCACGAAGCCCAGCGCCAGGTTGAGCAGCGCGAACAGGTTGCCGTGCACGTGCGCCAACCGCGACTCGAAGTGTTTGCCCAGCCCATAGCTCGCGACCCACGCCTCTTTGTCGGGCGCGAAGTCACGCAAGTAGATGAGGACGAACCCGTAGGCCATGAACGAGGCCATCACGAGCAACCCGACGCCGACGTTGAACCGACCTGTCTTCATGACGTGCTCCGCTTCTTTCTGGGAGAAGCCCCAGCCTTCGTGAGGGTGGGTTGCAGGACGACGAACAGCGCCGCGCGGGCCGCCCGGGCCTCTTCGACCTGGCGTCCCCGCCGGGCCGACCACGCCAGCATCTGCGTGGTGCCCATCACGATGACCGCCAGCGCCCCAGCCTCGAGGTCGGCGCGGAACACCCCCGCCCGCTGCCCCTCGCGGAGCGTCCGCACCACGAACTCCCGCGTCCGCCCGACGCACCTCGCCAGCCGCGCCGACGCCTCCGCGGGGAGCGCGAGGTGGAACTGCTCCGAGAGCACCAGGCGCAGCACGCCCAGCTGCCGGCCCACGGCCACGCTGCGCGACTCGACGAAGCGGGCCAGGCGCGCGGCGGGCTCCAGCTCGGCCGGCGGGTAGGCCTCTTCCAGCACCTCCTCGGCCCGGGTGACCACCGCCGCCAGCAGCGCGTCGAGCGAGGCGAAGTGGCGGAAGATCGCCCCCGAGCTCAACCCCACCGCCTCGGCCAGCCGGCGCGTGGTGAGCACCGCCACGCCCTCGGTGCCGATGATCTGCAGCGCCGCGTCGACCAGCTCGACCTGGCGCACCTCAGAGGAACGACGGACCTGACTCATGGTCGATAAGTAAGCACTTACTTACAAGAAGGCAAGTCGTCGCCGGGAACTCCCCGTTCGTGGCGATTGACATCCCGGGGGCGCCGGAGCCAAGTCGGACCATGCTCTCTGCCCCGTGCCTGGTCGCCCTGGTCCTCTCCGCGAGCCCCGATGCGGGCGTGCCCGCGGTGATGCATGAAGCGTTGCAGTCGGTGGTGACGATGGCCCCGTGGCTCCCGAGCCCCGACGCCTTTCGCGACCCGAAGAACCAGAAGGCCATCGGCCAGTCGCTCGACGCGCTCGCCCGCCTCCAGCATCCCTTCGCGCGGGGCCCGGGCACGTCCTCGGCCGGGGTGGCGACGCTGTTCGCCCGGCAGGCCTCGGCGGCGCGGGCCGACTTCAACGCCGGCCGCACCGAACCGGCGCGCTACCGCGTGGAGGCGATGACCCGGCTGTGCGTCGACTGCCACCTCCGCGAGCCCGCGCGCGACTTCGCCGACGCCGCGAAGGTGGTCGAGGGGCTCAAGCTCCCCCCGCTGCAGCAGGCACGGTTCTACGCCATCACCCGCGAGGTCGATCGCGCCCTCGCGCTGTGGCGCGCCGAGCTGCCGCGGCCGACGACGCTCGACTCGGAGCTGTTCGAAGAGCTCGACGGGCTCCGGCTCGCGGTCGAGGTGGCGGTGCGTTCGCGCGACGACGCGAAGCTGGTGCAGCAGCTCCTCGCGCCGCAGCTCAAGCGCTCGGAGATCCCCGGCTTCGCCTTCCGCGAGCTCAAGGCCTGGCAGAAGGACGCCACCGCCTGGGACAAGGAGCGCTTCGTGCTCGCCGCCCAGAAGCCCGCCGCCCTCGTGGCGCGCGCGAAGGCGTTGATCGAGAAGAGCGGCGCCGAGCAGAACGTCGCGGCCCTGCCCGAGCAGTTCCTCACCCTGGTGCGCGCGGCCAGCTACCTCGACGAGGCGATGCGCCGCGAGCCCGACGCGGCCTTCCGCGGCCAGGCGCTCTACCTGCTCGGCGTGGCCCACGCCTCGGTGTCCGACGTGCCGCTGTGGCAGCTCGAGTGGATGTACTTCGAGGCCTGCATTCGCGAGAGCCCCGGCACCCCGCAGGCCGTCGCGTGCGCCGAGCGGCTCAAGGCGCGCACCTGGTACACCTGGCGTCGCCGCATCGACATGCCCGCCGGCATCGAGACCGCGCTCGGCGAACTGGTCGCACTCTCGAAGTCGAAGCCCGACTAAGTCCCCGGTTTCAGGTGGCCGGGTGCGCTCGATGTAAAGAGGCGAAGCAGAGAGTCCAGAATGCTGAGACATCGGTGCGTCCGATATCTCTGCATGGTCCCCAACGAACTCCGCTCGGCTTCAACCTTCCGCGCCACCCGCTGCGTCATCCCCGGCAAGCCGCTCGTCACCCCTGCGCGCCGCCCGTCGCTCTCGCTGGTGCGCACGGCGGCGCTCTCTTCGTTCACGCCGGCGAAGGCGCAGTTGGTCCGTCTCGACTGCACGCTGTCCGCGCCCGCGGTGAAGGCCGGGCCGACGGTCATCAACCAGAAGCTCTTCGAGTACCTGAAGGCGAACCCGGAGATCCGCACCGTCCAGCAGCTGATCAACCAGACGTACCCGAAGGGCAAATACGACTCGACCTGCAAGGAGCTCGGCCTCGACCCCATCGCGCTGGCGAAGTACCGCTCGGCGTCGCTGATGGACTTCGCGGTGCGGCCGCCTCCCGGTGACGGCACGGCGCCGCGCACGGTGGCCGACGCGAACCGCTCGTTCATCACGCAGTACCAGAACGACACCTACAACCGAGAGAGCACCAACAGCTGGTCGAACAACTGCGGCCCCACCAGCCTGGCGATGGTGCTCAAGGTGAACGGCAAGCTCCCCGCGGGCCTGACCAACGAGCAGCAAATCGACTACGCGCGTGGCCTGATGTACCCCGAGTTGACCAAGAGCAGCGGGAAGGACGTGAAGCTCCCCAACGGCACCACGGTGCGCGTGCTCGACGCCGACAAGATGCTCACCAACATCACCGCGGCCACCACCGGCGCGCAGGGGGCGGGCCTCACCGGCGCCACCCACCAGACCGGCTGGGCAGACTTCGACGCAGCGCTCAACGGCGGCAAGTCGGTGGTGGTGGAAGGCAACATCTCTGGCAAGTGGCACACGGTGTTCGGCGGCCACCAGGCCGACGCGCCGGGCACCTACCAGGGCGGCGGCAACGGCCACTTCATCGCGGTGCTCGGCAAGACCAGCGACGGCAAGTACCTGGTGGCCGACCCCATGTACACCGGCGGCACGGTGGCGATGTCCCGCGACGAGCTGGCGGTGTTCTTCGCCAGCCAGGGTGGTTCGCCCAGCTTCGTCGCGCCCTGAGTTCAGCGTTCCGGCCCTCGAACGATGGCCGAAGTCAGCGGAGCGGCCCGGGGCGCGAGCCGCCGGCTCGTCACCGTACGACGACTCGCTCCCGGCGGCCTGAGCAGGGCTATCCTCGACGGCGATGCGTCTGCTCCCGGTGCTCCTGGCTCTGTCCCTCGTCTCCTGTGGTGGCATCACCACCAAGCTGTGCGGTGCGCCCGGTCAGCCGTGTTGTGCGTCGTCGGCCTGCGACCCCGGCGCGCTGTGCGGCGCCGACGACCTCTGCGCGGCCTGCGGCGCCGAGGGCCAGCAGTGCTGCGCGATGGGCGCGTGTTCCGATCCCCTCGCGTGCACCAGTGGCGCGTGCGTGCAGCCGATCTCCTGCGCGGTGAACTGCACGCTGGGCGCGTCGCGCTGCGCGAGCACCGCCGTCGAGACCTGCACCGCCGCCGGCGTGTGCCCCGCGTGGAAGGTCACCGTCACCGCCTGCCCGTCGGGTTCGACCTGCACCGAGTCTGGCGCGAACGCGGACTGCGTCGAGACGTGCCCCGGCGCCTGCGCGCCCGACACGCAGCTGTGCACCAACGAGGGGCTCCGTCGCTGCGTGGCGGCCGGCGCGTGCCCGAGCTTGATGGCCGCGCCCGATGACAGCGACGTTCCTGTTTGCATCACCGGCGGTGTCGTCAGCGCCGAGCTCTCCTGGGAGAGCCCCACGCCCCTGGGGGAAGACCTCGTCGACCTCGCGGGCGACCTGAGCGCCAGCTACTGGGTGCTCGACCGCCTGGGGAACATCGTGCGCTACGCGCTCGGCCCCTGGGAGTACGAGGTGCGGGCCACGCCCGGCAAGCGCATGAAGCACCTCGCCTCGTGCGGGCAAGGCTCGCGGCTGTACGCGGCGGGCGAGGGAGGCACCGTGTTCCGCCGGGGCTTCGGCGGATGGACCGAGGAGAACGTGGGGAGCACCACCACGCTGACCGACGTCGACTGCGACAGCACGCGCGCCTACGCCGCCGGGGCCGACGGGAAGCTCTACGTGCGCGAGGGCTCGACGTGGAGCGGCCATGCCACCGGGGTCCCCGGGCCGTTCACCGCGCTGGCCTCGCTCTTCTCGCAGCAGCAGGTGTTCCTCGTCGGCGCGGCGGGGCGCATCGTGCGCTGTGACGTCACCGGGCTCCCGCCCACCTGCGTCACGGAGGCGAGCACCACGACGAAGAACCTCAATGCCGTGTGGGCCGACCCCTTCAGCTCGACCGTGTTCGCGGTGGGGGACGACGGCACGTACCTGCAGCGTGGGGCGGTGTGGCAGACCATCCCGCTGGCCGGGGTGACCGATCGCCTCGTGAGCATCACCGGCCTCTACGACGGCAGCAGCGTCACCA
>JBBRUE010000089.1:0-13018 GCA_038248085.1 Myxococcales bacterium
CTCAGTGAGTTTCATGACTGTGTCTTCCTGACCGCGCGGAGGCGGCCTTCAACGAGGTGAAGTTGGCAAATGTCCTGCCAACTCCACGGTGATGCGGGTCCCCTTCTCCACGAGGCTCCCCGCTGCGGGTCTCTGCGAAACGACACGTCCACTCCCCGCAAGGTGCGGTTCCAGGGCCGCGGTCAGCAACTGCGCGACCGCGACCCGTCCGGCGAGGCCCTTCACGTCCGGCACGCGCACTGCGCCGTCGGCCACCACGTCCTCGGTGACGGTATCCATCTGCTCCAGCTTCTCGATGCCGGCGGTCACCACCGACTTCTCCGGCTTGCCCTTCGGCTCGGGCTTCGCGGGCACCGCGGCCACCGTCACTTCGCGCGACTTCGGCGCGTTGAGCTGGGGCATGGCCTGGAGGGCGATCTCCTTGAAGGCGGGCGCGGCGACCAGGCCGCCGTAGACGTCGGTCTTCGGCTCGTCGATCACCACGAGGATCACCGCGCGCGGCGCTTCTGCCGGCACGATGCCCACGAAGCTCGCGATGCGCTTGTCGGAGTACCCGCGGGCGATGGGGTCGACCTTCTGCGCGGTGCCCGTCTTGCCGGCCACGCGGTACTCGTCCATACGCGCCCTGGGGGCCGTGCCGCCCTGCTCCACCACGCTCTCGAGCATCGACACCACGCTCTGCGCAGCCTTGGCGCTCACCACCCGGCGGAGCGCGGTGGGCTTGTTCTCGAGCAGCACCAACCCATCGGGATCCACGACCTTCGCCACGAGGTACGGCTTCATCAACACGCCGTCGTTGGCCAGCGCCGCGTAGCCCGCGGCCACCTGGAGCGCCGTCGCGCTGATGCCCTGGCCGAAGCTCTGGGTGGCGAAGGTGATGTCCGCGCGCGGGAATGGAATCGCGCCCCGGCCCTCACCCGGCAGGCCGAGGCCGAAGCGCTCGCCGAAGCCGAAGTTCCGGTACGCCTCGACCATCTTCTCGCGGCCGAGCTTCTGGGCGACCTTCGCCGCGCCGATGTTCGACGAGACCTGGAGGATGCCCCTGGGCGTCAGCAGGCCGTGCTGGTGGGTGTCGTGCACCACCTTGCGGCCGATGGCCCACGCGCCCTTCTCGCAGTCGATCTCGGTGCTCTCGGTGATCGCCTTCTGATCGAGCGCCGACGCGATGACGAAGCTCTTGAAGGTCGAGCCGGGCTCGAACGCATCGGTGACTGCGCGATCACGGAACGCCTCGCTCTCGGCGCCCCTGGGGGAGTTCGGGTTGAAGCGGGGCCAGTTGGCGAGCGCGAGGATCTCCCCGGTGCGCGGGTCGATCACCACCGCGGTGCCGGCGAGCGCCTTCGCGTCGACCACGGCCTTCTCCAGCGCGCGCTCGGTGACGTACTGCAGCGTCGAGTCGATGGTGAGCGTCAGGCTCGCACCGCCGCTGCTCTGCGGGTCGGCCACGCCGTTGGTCAGCACCTTGCGGCCCTTGGCGTCGCGGAAGCCCTCGCGCCGCACCGCCTCGCCGGTCAGCTCGTCTTCGAAGCTCAGCTCGAGGCCATCGAGGCCGTGGCTGTCGGTGCCCACGAGACCGATGACGTGCGCGGCGAGCTCACGCTGCGGGTAGAAGCGGCGCGGCTCCTTCGCGTAGCCAATGCCGGGCAGGCCGAGCGCCTTCACCTTCGCGGCCTCGCCGTCGGTCACCTGCCGCTTGATCCACGCGAAGCGGCGGCCCTTCTCGAGGCGCTCCTGGAGCTCCTTCACGTCGAGCCCGAGCACCTTGCTGAGCTTCTTCGACGCGTCGCGGAGGTCGGGGAGCATCGACGGATCGACCCACACCGAGTCCACGTCCACCGAAGAGGCGAGCTTCACGCCGCGGCGATCGACGATCTCCCCGCGCTTGGAGGGGATCTCCATCGCGCGGACGTACTGGTCTTCGGCGAACGCCTTGAGGCGGTCCTTCTGGCTGACCTGGAGGTTCCACGCGCGGCCGAACGCGCCCATGAGCAGCACGAGGAACACGGCCCCGAGGATCGACACGCGCACGCGCAGCCACCTGGTGGGGGCCTCGGTGGGCTGCATGTGCTTCAGGTCGCGCATCAGTTCTTCACGTTGATGACGACGGAGGGGACCTGCATCTTGAGCTGCTCTTTCGCGAGCGGTGACAGCCGGCCCGGCGAGGTCGCGGTGGCGAGCTCGACCTTCAGCGCGTCGTTCTCGCGGGCGAGGTCCACGTTGACGCCGTCGAGCTTCGAGAGCTCGTAGCCGAGCTTCACCACCATCACGCGCGAGGTGACGTGCACGATGCCCACCGTGGCGAGCAGGAACACCGCGAGCGCCGCGGGGAAGATCTCCAGCAGGATCACCGACAGCGAAAGACCGCCCTTGTTGCGCGCTTCGAGGACGACGCTCATGACACCTTCTCCACGCCACGCAGCTTGGCGCTGCGGGCCCTGGGGTTCTTCGAGGCCTCTTCGTCGGAGGCGGTGATCGGCTTGCGGGTCAACGACCTGAAGTGCGCGGCCTGCACGCGGCTGACCGGGAACCCCCGCGGGGTCTCGTCGGGGCCTTCGCCGCAGAGGGTGCGGAAGGTGTGCTTCACCGCGCGATCTTCGAGCGAGTGGAAGCTGATGATCGCCGCCCGTCCGCCGATCTTGAGCAGGGACGGCAGCGAGGCGAGGGCGCGCTCGAGCTGGTCCAGCTCCTCGTTCACCGCGATGCGCAGCGCCTGGAAGGTGCGGGTGGCGACGTGAATGTCCTTGGGCCACGGCTTGCGGGCCATGCCCGCCTTGACCGCTTCGACCGCCTCGAACGTCGTCTTCGGGAGCCGCGACTTCAGCTCGCGCGCGATCGGCCGGGAGATGCGCTCGTCGCCGTACTTGAAGAGGAGGTCGGCCAGCTCGTTCTCCTCGAGCCGCTCGATCAACTCCGCCGCCGTCTCGCCCACGTCCGACATGCGCATGTCGAGGGGGCCGTCGTTCATGAACGAGAAGCCGCGCTCGGCGACGTCGAGCTGCGGCGAGCTGACGCCGAGGTCGAGGATGAACCCATCGACCGGGCCGGGCACCAGGGACAGCGCGTCACCGAACTCGCCCTTCACCGGGGTGAACCGATCGCCGAAGCGGGCCAGCCGGGTCGCGGCCGCGGCCAACGCCTGGGGGTCGCGATCGACGCCGAACACACGGGCGCCGCGCTCGAGGAGCGCCTCCGTATGTCCACCACCGCCGAGGGTCCCGTCGATGATCACGCGGCCCTCCGAGGGGTCGACCAACGCCACCGTCTCTTCGAGGAGAACGGTCTGATGAACGAAGGTGATGACGCTCACCCGTAGAGCAACACGCCGCGCTCGAACGAGCGGACAGCGTCAGCGGACTGCGCGAAGTAGTCGAAGCTGTCGTGCGCCCCGGCGCTGCGGAAGATCGCGTGGAGGTACGGCGAGAGCCCGGCCAGCTTGAGGTCGCCCCCCAGCTCGCGGAGCACCTCGGCGCGGCGCACCAGCGGCTTCACGCCGCGGTAGTCGAAGTGCGTCACCTCACTGAAGTCGATCACCACTTCACTCGAGCCCTGGGCCGACAGCCGCCCGAGCATGTCGATGACGTCCTGCACGTCGGCGCGATCGAGCTCACCCTCGAGCACCATCGTCATGACACGCGACGTCGCTGTAGCGACGTTCACTCTCTTCGCGACTTCCAGGTTCACCAGCTCGCTCACGTTGTCGTCCCCTCCGGAAAATTGAAAACCTTCAGCCCTGGCGCAGCTCGGTGAGCACGCGCATCACGTCGGCGGAGTCGGCCTCGTTGCGGGCCTCTTCCTGGGCCTTCGCCCAACCGTCTCTCGACCAGAGCTCGATCACCTTCACCATGCCGGCCCACACGAGGTCCTTCTCGAGGCCCGCGTACGTCCGGAGCTGCGGCGGAATCAGCACCCGTCCCAGCTTGTCGAGCTGCACTTCCTGGGCGCTGGCCACGTACAACCGCAGCAGCGCCTTCACGCCCGGCTCCATCGGGTTGCGACGGGCCAGCGCCGTCTCGAACTGTTCCCACTCGCGCACCGGGTAGCAGTGGAGGCAGGGGTCGAGCGCCGTGGTGACGATGAGGCGATCGTCGTACCCGCCGACGAGCGTCTCGCGGAGCTTCACCGGGAAGCTCGTTCGCCCCTTTGCGTCGATCTGGTGCTCGAAGACGCCCCGGAACACGTTTCTGCCGCTCCGCTCATGACTGCTGCCGACGGGAAAACCACCCTGCGCCCTGATCCACCACCACGAGGGATTCTGATCCGCTCGTTACCACTTCTTGCCACTTCGCCGTGAAAATAGGGGCGGTTTCTGGGAGGGTCAAGAAAGCGGAATCAGCCGGTTGCGATCAGCGATGGAGGGTCGTGTGGTACACCGACTGCGCACTGCGTCATCTTTTCGGGTGGCCGATGCAGTGGTTCCCTTGTCTGGGACGGGCAGTAAGAAGGGGTACTTGTGACGCCGGTCCGCCTCAAAGTTGCTTACAAAACGCCCGAGTCGCTCCTCGGGGAGCTCACCAAGAGTGTGGGCCGCGGCGGCGTGCGGATCGAGACGAAGAAGTCCCTGCCAGTGGGGACGAAGTTCGTCTTCGAGCTGCGCTCGCCGGGGGTGCGCGATGCCGTCGAGGTGTCGGGCACGGTGATGACGGTGACCGAAATGGCCCCGGGCAAGTTCGTGCTCCACATCAAGTACGAGCCGCCGCGGGGCCGGGCGGGCCTCGACGCGGTGATCAAGCGCATCTTCGAGACCTCGCAGTTCGACAAGAACCGCAAGGCGCCGCGCATCCCGCTCCACGTGCGCGCGACCGAGAACAAGCCCGACGCGCCGACCTACCGGCTGCGTGACATCAGCGCCGGGGGCGTGGGCGTCGACGTCGAGGCCGACACCCTGCCCCAGCACATCCGCGTGGGGACGGCGTTCTTGATCCAGATGAAGCTGACCACCGGCATGCTGACGGTGCCCGGCCAGGTGGTGTGGGCGGTGACCACGCGCTCGAGCGACACCCTGCCCCCGCGCGTCGGGGTGGCGTTCAGCGGCTTGAAGCCCGCGGTCGCGGAGATGCTCAACGACCTGCTGACGCTCAAGGCGCTGCCGACCCCGCCGTGGATCGCGCGCGTCACGTTCGGCGCGTGATGTCGAAGGTCCTCGAAACGCTCGAGCGGTTCGCCGCGAAGCAGGCCAGCACGCACGAGGTGATGCGCGCCCTGGCCACCCACGACGGGTACTTCGTGCAGCTCGGCTTCGCGCCGAACCTCGGCCGCAGTGAGTTCGAGCGCATCGTGATGCTGGGGAAGAACGGCGCGCCGCCCCCCGGTGAGCTCTACGTCTTCACCGACGAGTCGTGCCTCGACCTCGTCGCCACCCAGCCGCTCGGAGGCTTCGTCACCCCGGTCACCGGCATCGAGCTGTTCTGCGCGCTCGAAGACGGCCTGGTGAAGATGAAGGTGAACCCTGGCGGCGCGCTGCCGCACTTCTGGTTCATCGGGAAGGAGGCGGTCCCCCTCGCGCGGCTCTGGGGCCGGGCGGTGCGCCTCGAAGCCCTGCTCGCCGACCCGCAGGCACGAAAGGACGCGCTCTCAGCCGCGCTGCGCACCTTCGAGGCCTTAACCATTCTCGTGCACCCCAACGACGCGGTGGCGACAGCAGTCGACGTCGGCGGCTTCCAGAACGCCGCGATGGTCTTCACCTCGCCCGACAGCCTCGAACGCATGCAGGCGCAGGCACCAAACCTCGAGCCCGCGTACCTCGACGGGAAGGCGCTCTTCGAGATGCTCCCGCGCGCGGGCGTCGACGGCATCGTCTTCAACCCGATGGGCCCGGGAGCGACCGCTGCGCTCCCGCTGAGCGTCGGGGTCAGCGTCCTGCAGCTCTCGTAGGCTTTCGTCGCTGCGCCCCGAGCACGCGGCCGATTCGAGCCAGCTCCTCAGGCCAGGGACGGATACCCACGCGCGGACTCGACGGCGGACGCGAGGACCTCGTCGAGCGCCTCCGCGTCGTGCGGCAGCCAGACGTGCAGCGCCCCCGCCTCGGCCATGCGCGCCTTCAACACCTCGCCCTGCACGCACGACGACATCGCGCGCCCGACCAGGCCGATCGCGCGCACGTGCGCCTCGTTCGAATACCGCTGCACCGCCGCCACGCGCCACGGCTCGAGCGCCTTCGTCTTCGCCAACTGCCGGTTGCGCGCGGTCATCGAGTCGAGCGCAAACGCGTCCATCACCAGGTCCGAGACGCAGGCGAGCACCACCTGGTGCTTCTCGAGCTGCGGTCCGTGCGCCTCGACCGCCACCTGCATCGTCAACCGCGCGAGCCGCTTCAGGTTCTCGACCGGCGCGTCCTCCGCCGACGGTTTCCCGGTGCGCGCCTCGAACAACTCGAGCTGCCCCTTCATCGCGCGCTTGAGCAGCGTGCCGGTGATGAGGAGCCGGTTGATCTCATTGGTCCCCTCGAAGATGCGGTTGATGCGCGCGTCGCGGTAGGCGCGCTCGATGGGGTACTCCTCGATGTACCCGGCGCCGCCGTGGAGCTGCACGCCGTCGTCGATCAACGCCCCGAAGTACTCGCTGCCCAGCACCTTCAAGATGCTCGCCTCGATCGCGAACTCCTCGATGGCCGCGAGCAGCTTCGTCCCCGTGGCCACCTTCGCGTCGATGAGCCCCGAGGTGCGGTAGGCCATCGACTCCACCGCGTAGAGCCCGGTGAGCATGCGCGCGAGCTTCTCGCGGGTGAGCCCGAAGCGGATGATCGCCGTGTCGAACTGCTTGCGATCCGCGGTGTACGTACACGCGCCGGCGAGGTGCAGCTTCATCGACCCCAGCACGCCCGCGCCGAGCTTGAGGCGGCCGAGGTTCAAGATGTTGAAGGCGATCTTGTGCCCGCGCCCGGGCTCGCCGAGCAGGTTCTCGATCGGCACCCGCGCCTCCTCGAGGATCAGCGGGCAGGTCGACGAGCCGCGAATGCCCATCTTGTGCTCCTCGGGGCCCACGGTGAGCCCGGGCGTGTCGCGATCGACGATGAACGCGCTGAACTGCTCGCCATCAATCTTCGCGAACACGATGAACACGTCGGCGAACCCGGCGTTGGTGATGTACTGCTTGCTGCCGGTGAGCACCCAGTGCGTGCCGTCGGCGCTCTTCACCGCCCGCGTCTTCGCCCCCTGTGCGTCGCTGCCGGAGCCCGCCTCGGTGAGCGCGTAGGCCGACACCTTCTCCCCGCTCGCCAGCCCCGGGAGGTACTTCTGCTTCTGCGCCTCGGTCCCGAACCACGCGATGGGCAGCGTGCCGATGCAGGTCTGCGCGGCGAAGGTGACCGACCAGCTCCCGAGCAGGCTCTTGGCCTCCGCGACGATGAGCGACGTCGTCTTGTCGAGCGCGCTGCCGCCGTAGGCCTCCTCGAGATCGACGCCGAGCAACCCCAGCTCACCGGCCCGGCGCATCAGCTCACGCAGCAACCCGAAGTCCTGGCGTTCGATGCGCTCGGCCTTCGGCAGCACCTCTTCCACGCTGAAGCGCTTCGCCGTCTCGTAGAGCGCGCGCTGCTCGGGGGAGAAGAACTCGGGCGCCATCACCGCGCGGGCGCCGCAGGGCTCGAGGAGAAAACCGCCGCCGATCGATTCGTGGTGCATCGTCACGCGCGGCACTCTAATTCGACTGCATGAAGATGCTTCGAGTCCTTGCAGTGTGGGCCCTCGGGTTGACGGCGTGCGGCCCGGTCGTCGGAGATCCCTGCACGGTCAACACGGAATGCGGCGCGGGTGTCTGCCTCAACCGCGACTTCGCCCCGGGCGGGCTGTGCACCGTGACGTGCGGGGCCGCGTGCCCCGCGGGCTCGACCTGCGTCACCCACGTCATCGACGGCGACACGGCCGGCTGCCTGCACAGCTGCGCCAAAGACGCCGACTGCCGCACCGGCTACGTGTGCCGCGTCGAGCGGGACAGCCTCACGAAGGTCTGCGTCGGGACCTCCGGCGTTCCCTGAGCCCAAAGAAAAACGGGCAGAGCCGCGAGGCCCTGCCCGTCGTTCAGCCCTTCACGACGTGAACCTCAGAGACCGAAGCTGACGCCGGTCATCTGGAAGTTCCCGCCCGAGGCCGCGCGGAGGTTGCGGACCTTGTCGGCGCGCTCCTGGCTGACTTCGCCGATCGGGTGCAGGCGAACGGCCTTGCCGATCACGCGGGCCGACTTGCGCGAGAAGATGATGATGTTGAACGAGTCGGTCTCGTGGTTCAGCACGTAGATGCCGTCCGTCTCCTGGGGAGCCGAGAGCACCGCGCCGGCCGCGGCCGCGCGAACGAGCGGGTCCGAGGGAGCCGACTGGCCGGTGAGCGAGCCGATGATCGCCGAGAGGGCCGCGCCCGCGCCGCCGTCGTCCGCGCCCCAGCAGATCACGAAGAGCACGCAGTTCATCGCGGCTTCACCCTGGATGCGCTCGCCGAGCGTGTAGCCAACTTCCTGCGGGCGGGTCCACATCGAGGCCGGCTCCGGCGCCATGCCCGCGGTGGGATCGATGTAGGAGCGCTGACCGTGGGCGCAGCCCATGGCGATGACGGCGAACGAAGCAACAGCAACGAGGTTCTTGAACATGTGTGGTGGTTCCCCTTCCCTGAAATGGGAGCGCGGAACCTACACACAGAGATCTGGGCATCAAGTACGAAGTATCGATGGCGGCGAGCGGTCTTCGGTTGGTGCTGCGCGCAAATGATGCGGCCGCGCCCCGCGTCATTTCCACGCTGCGATGGCCGGTGCACCTCGAAGCCGAGGCGCGCGCGTTCATTCGAGACAACCTGTTGGCCGAGCGGCTGGGCGATTCGCGACGGGCGGAAGCGGCGCTGCGACGCGGCGTCATTCCTGCTGAAGAACGCGCGCGGTTCCTCGCGGACCGTCCGAGTTTCCTGCCCGAGCCCCCGGCCGCCCTCGCCGAGGAGATCGATCTCGAAGATCTCGTCGCCGAGTTCGCGACGGGGCTGGCTGCGCTGCGCACCGCGCCGCCCGGGCTCGACCTCGCCTTCGAGTGGCTCTGAGCGTCACGTCCCCGCGTCGGGCGGCGGCGGCCGCGGGTACACCAGGCAGATCGACTCGAAGTACGCGGCGTCGGGGCGCACGTAGTCGACCGACATCGCGCGGGCGATCTGGTGCAGCTCCATGCCGAACGAGGGCACGAAGCACACGTCGGGCGCCGCCTTGAACTTCGCCTGGATGCGCTGGAACCCGCGCTGCAGCGTGGTGAGATCCATCGAGCCGCCCCGCACCGGCACCGTCGGCCCGTTGGGATCTCCACCGGGGAGCTTGCCGAGGTTGGTGGTGAGCTCGAAGCCGTCGGCGCGGTGAATCACCCGCAGCTTCCCGGGCACCGGTTCGTCGATCCACGCCTGGAACGACGGGGCGTCGCGCAGCTTCACCTTGAAGGCGATCTCCGCATCGGGGTGCTTGAGCCACACCTCCCGCCCCGCGTCGTCGAGCTTCACCAGGAGCGGCGCGAGCTGGGCGAGGTACGTGTCTTCATCGCCGACCAGCATCACCGGGCCCTCGGCGGGCAGCTCGGGCAGCACGTCGCCAGCCACCTTCACCACCGTCACGCCGGGGGGCACCGCGGGGCCGACCGCGGTGAACGGCACGACCCGGAACAGCCGGTCGCGATCGTCGCCCCCATCGAGCACCACCCGCTCGAGCGGCTCGAGGGGCTTGGGCTGCGCGCGCGGCACCGGCTCGACCGCCTTCTTCTCCGTGCACGCCACCAGGCCCACCACCATCGACACCACGATCAGTCGGTTCACTTCGGCTCCAGAGCGGGAAAGGCGCGATCGACGCAGGCCTTCGAGGCGAGGCCCTTCGAGACCGCATCGAGGGCGGCCTCGCGCGGGTGTTGAAACAGCAGCATGCCGGGGAACCGCTTCGGCTCTTCCGCGTGCCCCGCGCTGCGGATGTAGACGGCCTTCACCCGCTCGGGGAACTCGGCGCGGATCTGCGCGTAGACCTCGGGGTCGTGTTCACCGGAATCACCCACCAGCACCACCGCGTTGGGGAGTTCCTCGAGCAACGCGCGGATGACCGGCTGCTTGTAGTCGGACAGCGTCGAGGGCCCGAGATCGCGCAAGTAGATGCCGAACGTGGGGAACTTGTGCGCGCTGAGGAAGTCGCGCACGCGGTGCACGTACTGCACCGGCGAGCCGCTCACGAGGGCGAACCCGGGTCGCGCGGCCTTGCCTTCCTCGAGGCAGCCGTAGAACGCCGCCATGCCCTCGACCACCGGCTGGCTCGTCTCGTCCTGCAGCAGGGCCGCCTTCACCAGCCCCGAACGATTCACCACGTTGGTCACCGCGAGCGTGTCGTCGAAGTCGGACACCACGAAGAATGGAGCGGTCGGCGCGACGATGTTCACCGTGGCGATGCCGGCGTCCGCGCCCGCGACCTTCGCCTCGGCCGTGGCAAAGCCGGTCTCGAAGGGTTTCTCGGCGCCCGACAGCGTCACGCTGAAGTTGCCGTCATGGCCGCTGGTGACCTGCGCGGTGCGGCCGGCGTAGCGCACCTCGACCGAGGCGCCCTCCCAGTTCGACGAGGTGATGAGGCGCAGGTTCTTCGAGAACGTCGTCGTGCCCGTCGAGGGGGCGTGCTTCAGCACCCGGCCCGAGAGGGTCACCTGCCCGGGGGTGCCGACCGTGGGAAAGAGGAGCACCGCCGCCCCGGCAAACGCCGGAGAAGCGACCAGTGCAACAAGCATGAGGGAGCGCATCGGCAACATGGTACCTTTCGGGCCCTTCGCGGGACGCCCACGTTGTCATCGCCCGAAACGACCAGGTTTGGAAAGTATGAGCTCCTCGACCGCATCGCGGCCGGCGGCATGGCCGAGATCTTTCGTGCGCGCTTCGAGCCGGCGCCGGGCGTCACCAAGCAGGTCGTGATCAAGCGGATCCTCCCGCACTACGCCGAGAACAAGGCCTTCATCGCCATGTTCACCAACGAGGCGAAGATCGTGATGGGCCTGTCGCACGGCAACATCGCCCAGGTCTTCGACTTCGGGGCCATCGACGGCGACTACTTCCTGGCGATGGAGCTGGTGGACGGCCACCCGCTGTCCAAGGTGGTCAAGCGCGCGCGCACGCTGGGCATTCCGGTGCTGCCGCCGGAGTTCGCGGCCTTCATCGTCGCCGAGGTGCTCAAGGGGCTGCACTACGCCCACGCGCGCCTCGACGAGACCGGGCGGCCGCTGAAGATCGTGCACCGCGACGTGAGCCCGCAGAACGTGCTCCTCAGCTACGAGGGCCAGGTCAAGCTGGTCGACTTCGGCATCGCCAAGGCGCGCAACGCGAGCTCCGAGGAGACCGCCGCCAACGCGGTGAAGGGCAAGTACGCGTACTTCGCCCCCGAGCAGGCGCGGGCCAAGGAGCTCGACGCGCGCACCGACATCTTCGCCGCGGGCATCGTGCTCTACGAGCTGCTCACCGGGCAGCTCCCCTTCCAGGGCCGGCTGATGGACGTGATGGCCCGCATCGTGCGCGGCCAGTTCCAGAAGCCGCGCGAGCTCAACCCGCGCATTCCGCCGGAGCTCGAGCGCATCGTGCTCAAGGCGATGGCGCTGGAGAAGAACGACCGCTACCAGACCGCCGAGGCCTTCCAGCAGGACCTCAACCGCTTCCTCTCGAACAACCACCCCGAGTTCACCGGGGCGATGCTCACCCAGCTGCTGCAGCTCCTCTTCGAGGAGGAGCTGGTGAAGGACGGCCGGCCGGTGCAGTTGCCCCGCGAGTTCGTCGAGCGCGCGCAGAAGTGGAAGGAACCGCTGCCTCCGCCGCGCGTGGCCGGCAACCCCGACGAGTCGGAAGATCCCACCGAGATGGTGGCGATGAACGAGGCGAAGCTGACCTTCGGGAGCGCGCCGAAGTTCGACGAGCTGCCCCCGACGCCGCCGACGTTCCCGTGGGGCCGCGCGCTGGTGCTCCTGGTCGCCGCGGCCGCGGTGGGCTTCGGCGCGGTGACGGTGATGCAGCGCCTGCGCGAGGCGACGCTCGACATCACCAGCGTGCCTGGCGGCGCGGAGGTCGTGCTCGACGGCAAGACGCTCACCCAGCGCACGCCCACCCAGGTCGGCGGGCTGGCGGGCAACCGCACGGTGAAGGTCGAGGTGCTCTCGCCCGGCCACCGCCCGTGGAAGAACGAGGTGCCGATCAAGGCCGGTCAGCACCTGGTGATCGAGGCGAAGCTCGAGCTGCTCCCGCCCCCCGAGCCGCCGAAGCCAGACCCCGTCGTCGTCCCCCCGCCCGAGCCGGTGAAGCCGCCCCCGCCGGAGCCCGCGCCCGACATCGTCAGTTGGCCGCTGGCGAAGTTCGAGCTCGATGCGACACGGCACCGGATCGACCTGGCCAGCTCCGGCGCGACGGTGGTCGTGCTCGAACCGGCGAAGACGTACCGGGTGACGCTGCAGGGCAACGCGCGCGCGCTCGGCTGGGGCTTCTACGTGGTGAGCGACGGCGGCGCGCAGCCGGGCACGTTCGGCGCCGACCCGCTGCTGATCAAGAGCGCGTCGAAGCTCTACGCCTTCCACGTTCCCTCCAGCGTGCTGGGGGCCACCGACAAGGACGAGACGAAGCCGCGTACGCTCTCCGTGCTCGCCGAAGGCACGAAGAAACCGCAGAACAAGCCGGTGCCGGTCAAGCTCACCTTCCCTGCCTCGCAGCGGGTGACGGTGACCGGGCTGACGCCGTCGACCGCCTACGAGCTGACGCCGCGCCAGGGCACCCCGCCCGCCATCGCGCGCCTCAAGGGAGCCCCGGTGAGCCGCGTGGTGGTCGGCACGCCCGCGGGGCTGATCATCGCGGCGGTCGACGAGGTGACCCGCATCGAGGGTACGTCCTCGTTCTGGGTGACGTACCTCGACGACGTGATCGACGAGGAGTCGGGTCGCCTCGGCTTCGAGCTCCGCGAGGTGAAACCGATCCGCAAGAAGCGGAGATGATCAGTTCGCTACGTCGCAACCTGTAGCCGAAAAATTGATCATCGCCGCGGTGCACCTACTCTGTGGGCAGTCGAC
>JBBRUE010000090.1:0-12992 GCA_038248085.1 Myxococcales bacterium
GGCGATACTGTTGTCTTCTCAGCGCCGATCACATCGGGCAAGTATGGCTTCGAGACTCCGACCGGCACGTTCTACGTCCAGTACCGCGTCGATAAGGAGCTTATGAACTCCGAGACTCTGGGCGTTCCGCGCGATGCTCCCGGTGCTCAGCGCCCTGTAGCGAAGAGGTCCTGCTGCTCGGGGTCGAGGCCCATCGCCTTGCGCACCGGGGCGAAGCTGCGCCGGTGAAAGTCGAGCACGCCCAGGCGGTTCATCGCCTCGAGGTGCACTGGCGTCGGGTAGCCCTTGTGGGACGCGAAGCCGTAGCCGGGGTGCTTCGCGTCGAGCTCGTTCATCAGCCGATCGCGGGTGGTCTTGGCGAGGATCGCCCCGGCGGCGATCGACAGGCTCTGGGCGTCACCCTTGATGATCCCGCGCTGCGGGGGCCCGATGCCGGGGATCTTCCGGGCGTCGACGAGGACGAAGTCGGGCTGCTGGGCGAGGCCCTCCACCGCGCGGCGCATGGCGAGGAGCCCGGCCTGGTAGATGTTGATCTCGTCGATCTCCGCGACCTGGGCCCAGCCGACAGCCCACGCGATGGCGTCCTGCTTCACCGAGGCGGCGAGCGCTTCGCGCCGGTCCTCGTCGAGGATCTTCTTCGAGTCGTCGAGGCCCTTGAGCTTGTAGCCCTTCGGGAGGATCGCGGCGGCGGCGCACACCGGGCCGGCGCACGGGCCCATGCCGGCCTCGTCGACCCCGGCGATGTGCACGTAGCCCTCGGCCCACAGCTCGAGCTCGAACTTGAGCATGTGGTGGAGCCGCTGCCCTTCGGCGCGGTTGCCGGCCTGGCGCTTCTTGAGGGTGGCGGCGAGCTTCTGCGCGCCTTCGCGGGGATCAGCCTCGAGGGAGGCGAGCAGCCCGGCTGGGAGCGGCGTCTCCTCGACGAGGTAGCGCTGGCGGAGCTCGCCCAACGCCACGGTGGTCGCAGGGCGAAGGGCCATCGTTCAGCGGAGCTTCAGCGTGAGGGAGCGCGGGGTGACCGAGGAGCTGCAGTCGGTGCCGACGAAGTTGATCTCGGCGACGTCGGTCTTGAGATCGTTGACGTTGCCCTGCACGCGCACGATGCCCGGGCCGTACTTCCCCTGCACGAGGGCCACGCCGCGGGCGTTGGCGATCAGGTTCTCGGCCTCGGCGTAGCTGGTGTAGTCGATCGACACGACGGCCTCGGGGGCCGGGTCACCCGCGCGGTCGAGGATGGTCACCGGCACGTCGAGCGCGCTGTTGTTGCAGAGGACGCGCGCCCGGCCGCCGTCCGGCAGGTAGGGCGTGTAGTTCGGGCAACCGGTCGTGACGGACAACAGGATCGCTGCGAAGGGCAGAGCGGAGCGCATGGGGGATGCGACCTACACCTTCAGGGGGGACGCGTTCAAGGCGGACTCGGTGTCCAGCCAGGGGGTGCCCAGCCAGGCCTGGTACGCGAACTTCTGCGCCTCGGTGGGTCGCTCCACCCGCTGGAGGTAGACCGCGTCGGCCGGCTTCTGCCCCAGCGTCACGGAGAGCTCGAGCAGCTTGTCGCGTCGGAAGACCGTCACCCGGACGGCGTCGCCCGGCTTGCGGTCCTCGACGCGGTTGAGGAGCCCCGAGGCGTCGCACTTGAGGCCGTCGAGGGCGATCACCTCGTCGTCGGCGTAGAGCCCGGCGAGCATCGCGGGAGAGCCGTCGAGCACCGTGGCGATGCCGTTGCCCGACTTGGGGATGATGCCCAGCCAGCCCTCGAACTTCTCGACCCGGCTGCGGGGCGGGGTGCCACCCTTGTCGGCGGCCGATTCGCGCGGACGGAAGCGGGCCTCGAGGCCGACGTGCGAGAAGACCTCGTAGTCGAGCTCGCCCGTGCCCCTCAGCGCCGCGGCGAAGAAGTCGCGCAGCGAGGTACCGGCGACCTCCTCGGCGGCGGCCTCCACGCCGGTCTCCGGTACGCCGCTCTCGTCACCGAAGCGTTTCCACAACAGGCGGGCCACGTCGTCGAAGGACTTCTCGTCGTTCGTCGCGCGGCGGATGGTGAGGTCGAGGAGCGCGCAGACGATCTCGCCCTTGAGGTAGTAGCTGACCGCGGTGTTCGGCGAGTTCTCATCGGGGCGGTAGTGCTTGGTCCACGAGATGACCGAGGCCTCGGCCCGGGGGAGCACCCGCCGGCCCGGCGTGGTCTGCAGCGCGGTGAGCGACTCGCCCAGCCGCGTCAGGTACCGCGTACCGCCCATCAGGCCCGCGCGTCGGGTGAGGAGGTTGTCGTAGTAGCTGGTGCCGCCCTCGAAGTACCAGAGCAGCTCGGTGTAGTTCTCCTGGGCGTAGTCGAAGGGCACCAGGCGGCCCGGCTTCACCCGCTTGACGTTCCACAGGTGGAAGTACTCGTGCGCGCAGAGGGTGAGGAAGTCTTCCCAGCCCTTGGCGGAGCTGAAGCCGGTGCGCGGGTAGAGCAGCGCGGTGCACGCCTTGTGCTCCAGCCCCCCGCGGCCCTTGTCGGTGCCGTAGACGAAGAAGACGTAGCGCTTGGTGGGGAGCCCACCGAAGAGCGCGGCCTCGGTCTCGATGATGCGGGTGAGATCGGTGACCAGCTTCTTCTCGTCGAGCTGCGGCTCACCCCACAGCACCACCTCGTGGGGCACGCCCGCGGCGGTGAAGGCGATCGGCGCGTGGGTGCCGATCTCGAAGGGGGAATCGACCAGCTCGTCGTAGTCGGCCGCGACGAAGGCCCCGCCCGACTGCTCGAGCGCGGCGGTGGCGTGCCAGCCCGCGGGGGCGTTGATGGTGACGTGGCACGGGCGGGTGCGGAGGTTCTCCGCGTAGAAGAACAGCGTCGCGCCGTTGAAGTAGCCGTGCGTGCCGTCGAGGTGGCTGGTGCGCACCGTCAGCTCGTTCGCGTAGACCTTGTAGTGGCAGCGCACCGGCCGGTGCTTCGTGGTGACCCGGTAGCTGCGCTTGTCGAGGCGCTCGAAGGGCACGGGCGCGCCGGCGTCGTCGACGACGGTGAACTCCTGCACATGCCGGCTGTACTCGCGCACCAGGTAGCTGCCGGGGGTCCACACCGGGAGGGTGACGATCAACGACTCCCCGTGGGCCGGGAACGAGGCCTCGACTTCGAAGAGGTGGGCGTGCGGCCGGGACATCGAGACGCGGTATCGAACGGGCTCCGACATGGCTGCCTCGTCTATTCGCGCGGGGCCCCTGAGTCGAGCAACCGTCAGGGGCCGGGGTAGAGGTGCGCCGCCCGCACCGAGACGGTGATCGTGCCTCCCGGTTTCACGTCGCGGGCCGGTCCGACGGCGCGCAGCACGGAGTCGCCGAGCTGCAGGCGGTACTCGGTGGCGCTCCCGAGGAAGAGCCGGGCGAGGAGCGGGAGCGAGGGGCCGCCTGCACCCAGTTCGAGCGCCTCGGGGCGCACCGCGAGGGTCGCGGGACCATCGGCCGCGGAGAGTCCTTCGGGGAGGGCGAACTCGACGGCTCCGCAGATGAAGCGGCGCTGCTCGACGCGGCCCTCGAGGCGGTTGGCCCCCCCGACGAACCCGGCGACGAAGGGCGTGGAAGGGGACTGGTAGATGCGCTCCGGGGCATCGACCTGCTCGATGACGCCCTGGTGCATCACGGCCACGCGATCGGCGAGGGCGAGGGCCTCGTGTTGATCGTGGGTGACGAAGATCATCGTGGTGCCCAGCCGCGCGCGGAGCGTGGCGATCTCGCCTCGGAGTTCCTCGCGGAGCGCGGCGTCGAGGTTGGACAAGGGCTCGTCGAGGAGCAGCACGCGGGGGTTGCCCACCAGCGCCCGGGCGATCGCCACGCGCTGCAGCTGGCCGCCCGAGAGCTGCGAGGGCATTCGGTCTCCAAAGGGCGCGAGGCGCACCCAGTCGAGGGCCTCCTTCACGCGGCGGGCGATCTCCGCCGAGGACACGCGTTGGAGCAGCAGGGGGTAGGCGACGTTCTCCGCGACCGACTTGTGCGGCCACACCGCGTAGCTCTGGAAGACCATGCCCAGCTGGCGGCGCTCGGGAGGCACGCGCACGCCGGGCCCGTCGACGACCTGGCCGTCGATGGAGATCGACCCCGCGTCGAGGGTCTCGAGGCCGGCGACCATGCGCAGCGTCGTGGTCTTGCCGCAGCCCGAGGGGCCGAGCAGCGCGATGAATTCCCCGCTGGCGATCTGCAGGGAGATGCCCCGGACGACCGGCGTGGCGCCGTAGGTCTTGTGGATCGTCTCGAGGTGGACGGAGGCCATGTCAGCGCGCCTCCTTCGGCGCGAAGAGGGACTGCACGAGCTGCAAGAGCACCACGAGGATCACGAAGGCGCAGGCGATCACCGCGGCGGCGCCCGGGTCGGCGTAGCTCTGCAGCTCGAAGAGCAGGGTGCCCAGCACGTCGCGGCCGGTGGGGATCAGCAGCACGCTGAGCGTGAGCTCGGTGACGCAGGTGAGGAAGGTCACCACGAAGGCGGCGGTCAGCGGTGCCCTCAGTTGCGGCAAGGTGGCGTCGAAGAAGGCCCGCGCGGGCCCGGCGCCCGAGAGCCGCGCGGCCTCGTTGAGCGTGCCGTCGACCTGGGCGAGCCCGTCGGCGGCGTTGCGCGCTCCAAAGGCGAGGTGCTTCACGGTGTACGCGACGAGCAGCATCCACAACGAGTTGCCCAGCGCGAGCACGAAGGTCACGCGGTCGAAGAGCACGAAGCGCACGTCGCGAGAGAAGGCGATCAACAGCGCCAGCGCGAGCACGGTGCCGGGGATCGCGTAGGGCGCGCCGGAGAGCAGCTCCAGCGAGCGTCGGCGGGTCGAGGCGATGGCGAGGCCGAGGAGGGTGACGAAGGTCGCGGCAGACGCGGCGAGCGCGAGGCTGCGCAGGGTGGCGTCGATGGTGCGCGGGTTCGAGAGCACCGCGCTCCAGTGCTTCGCCGAGAGTCCGGTGAGCTGCCCCCACACCGGCTGCACCGAGGTGAGCGCCACGGCGAGGAGCGGCAGCACGACGAGCACCAACCCCAGGGACAGCGCGCCGGCACCGAGCGGCCACTTCCACCGGCCGAGCTCCATCGGGTGCACCGACACGCCCTTGCCACTCGAGAGCCGCACCTGGCCGCGCTTCGCGAGCGCACGGCTGACGACCAGGACGATGGCCGCGAGCACCAGTAACTCGAGGCTGAGCACCACCGCGCGCGGGAGTCCGCCCTGGCCCATGAGGATCTCGCCGTAGATGCGCGTGGTGAGCGTCGGGGTCGGCGGAGAGGCGGTGACGCCCAGCAAGTAGGGCACGCCGAACGCCGACGCGGCGAAGAGGAAGCAGAGCGCCGCACCCGAGAGCGCCGCCGGCATCGCGAGGGGCAGGGGCACAGCGAGCAGCGCGCGCAGCGGGGTGGCACCGGAGATGCGCGCGGCCTCCTCGAGGGACGAGTCGATGCGCGAGAGGGCCGCCAACGTGGGGAGGAAGACGAGGGGCAGGCCCGCGCTCCCGAGCACGAAGGCGATGCCCACCCGGCCGTAGATGTCGAAGGTGCCCGCGCCGAGCACGAGGTTGAGCAGCCCGGCCCGCGGGTTCGCGAGCGAGACCCAGCCCATGCCGAGGATGAAGGGAGGAAGCGCCGCGGGCAGCGTGAAGAGCGCCCGGAGGACGCGGCGAAAGGGGAGGGCGGTGCGGCCGATCAGCAACGCCATCGGGACGGCGACGGTGAAGGCGAACAACGCAGCGCCGACGGCGGTGACCATCGTGCCCCCCAGCGCCTGGGTGCTCTCCGGTGCCAGCCAGACCTCGGCCCAGTGGAGATCGGGCGAGCGCGCCTGCCAGAGGAGCAGCGCGAGGGGGAAGACGAAGAAGAGGCCGAGGGCCGCGAAGAGCAGTGGCTTGACGCCCTTCATCGCGAGAACGCCTTGCTGAAGTCGGCCTTCACGCGCGCGCCCTCGGCCAGGCCGCGGTTCAACATCGCCTCGTCCCACGGGGCGCTCTTCTGCACGAGCGCGTTGAGCGAAATCGAACCGCGCGGTCCCGGCACGCGCGGGTCGACCGCGTGCATGTCACCGAGCTCGGAGATCACCTTCTGGCCCTGCGGTGAGAGCAGCACATCCACCAGCGCGCGCGCGGCGTCGGGGTGCTGGCTGGTCGCGAGGATCCCCGCGTAGCCCGGCACCACCACCGCGCCGTCGGACGGCCAGGCGATCTCGATGGGGCTCCCCTTCGCCTTCGCGGCGAGCGCGTTCTCGAGCAACAGCACGCCGACCTTCGCTTCGCCGCCCTCGAGCTTCTGCAGCACCGCGGCGTTCCCGCCCGCGACCCGCGCCTCGTTGGCCCGCAGTTGTTGGAAGTACCCGGGCCCGAGCGCCTTCTCCATCGACACGGCCCAGGTGAAGGCGGTGCCGCTGGTCAGCGGGTCTCCCAGCGCGACCTCGCCCTTCCACGCGGGATCCGTCAGCGCGGCGAACGACACGGGCGGCGTCACCCCGGTGCGATGCACGAGCACCATCGTCGACAGGCGCACGGCAGCGTAGTTCCCGTCGAGGTCGACGTAGCGGGGCGGGGTGCGCAGCCCGTTGGGTGACACGTAGCGCAGCCAGCGGTGCTCTTCCTTGAAGCGCTGGTAGAGGAACGGGTCGGAGGTGATCAGCACGTCACACGGCGTGCCGCCCGCGGCGAGCTCGGCTTCGAGCTTCGCGGCGACCTTCTCACTGCCCGCCTGGAACCAGTGAATGGTGACGCCCGGCATCGCCTCGCGCAGCTGCGGCTCGAGCGCGTCGATCACGTGGCGGTACACCGAGGTGTAGACCCAGACCTCGCCCGAAGCGGTGGCCTTCGAGGCGGCTGGTGACGAACCGGGAGCCGCCGTCTCGATGCGGCACCCGGCGACGACGATCAGGACGAGGAGCCAACGCACGAGGGGCGCGTCTACTCGATCGGAACGCCAAAGCGCGCAGCGAGTCGCTCGGAGGTGGGGACGTCGTCGAAGTTGAGCAGCAGCTCCCAGAACGCGCGGTAGTACCCGGCGCCCTCGCGCTTGCGCACCTGGAGCCGATACCCGTACCAGGCGTCTTCCCAGTTCGCGGGGCCGGTGACGATCGCCCACAGCTCGCCCGCGGGGATCATCAGCGTCTCGTCTTCGTCGCCGTGCAGCTTCGACTCGAGGCGTGGCGGCTGGGCGGGGGAAAAGCGCAGGCTCCATTCGCCCCCACCCTCGGCGACGAAGCCGGCGTTCATCTTCAGCTCGGCGATCGACGTGCCGGCCGCGGCGATCATGTCCGCGAAGTACGAGCGCACGGCCTCGTCGAGTGGCGCAGGCGGCACGGGCTGGCCGACGTGGCGGGCCTCGGCGATCGCCGCGGTGACGCGCTCTTTCTCTTGCAGCGCGTAGCGTCGGACGGAGGCGACGTCGTTGTCCCAGCCCGCGGTGAGGCCCTTGTTGATGGCGCCGGTGTCGGGGCTCCATTCGTCCCCGGGCTCGAGGTGGAGGAGGTGGGTGCCCTGCTCGTGGGCCAGCTTCATCGCGTGCGCCAGCGCTTCGGCGGCGGTGGGGCGATCGACGAAGTTCTTCTCGAGCTGGCCCTCTTCGAGCAACGCCCAGCTCGAGGCGAAGGGCGCTGCTTCACCGGGCTGCAACCCGACGATGCCCTCGGTGAAGCGCGCGAGGCCTTCCTGCTTCTTCTTCTCGCAGCGCTCGCGCATCACCTCCGCGCTGCCGCCGAAGCCGGTGGGGTACGAGCTCGCGCCGGCGTAGGGGAGGAACGCGAGGTCGATCGAACCCAGGCGCCGCACGACTTCGCGGTAGCCCTCGAGGGACAGCGGGTTGTCGTTGCCGTGGTACAGGCGCACGCCGTCGGCTTCGACGACGATCGACGAGACCTCCCAGCCGCGATCGTGGGGCACGAAGGTGACCTTCACCCCCGGCGCGATCTCCCGCGTCTCCCACGCCGCGAGCCACCGGACATCGGTCGACCCCACGCGATCGAGCCGCCGCTTCAAGGCCCCGGACGGGAAGGGCATCGCGAGCGTCGGCGTCTCGTGGCGGAACTGCGCGAGCGTCTTCGGGCCCGAGTGATCGGGGTGAATGTGGCTGAGCAGCAGGAAGTCCGGCCGCGGCAGCATCGAGGCCACAGGGTAGGGCGGAGGCGGGTAGCGGAACCAGGCGCCGCCGAACACCGGCTCGGCGAACCACGGGTCGAGCAGCAGGGTCTTGCCCGCCGCGTTGATGAACAGCGCCGCGTGCCCCAGCCAGGTGACGATCACCCGCGGGAGTCTACGCGGCGGCCCGCTCGGCGATCACCGTCTTCCAGTACTCGCGCCCATAGTACTGGCGCATCATTCCCAGCTTCTTGCCGGCCTTGAAGAGCACGAAGCTGGGGATGCCGAAGAGCGCGAAGCGGCGCGCGAGCTCGGGGTGCTCGTAGGCGTTGACCTTCACCACGCGGACGCCGGCGGGCAGGTCGGTGAGCAGCTCGGGGAGATCGCGCGCGAAGACTTCGCAGTTGGGGCACTGCGGGCCCCAGAAGTAGACGACGACGAGTTCCGGGGCCGCGCCGACGAGCTGATCGAAGGTGTCCGGGGTCGCGATCTCAGGGACGGTGGCCATGGCTCTGGATGTAGTCGCCTCGGGGTCGCGGCGCCTCAGCGAGGGAGGTACGAGCCCACCGCACTCTGGATCCCGTCGGAGATGCGCTCAAGCGGGAGATCGTTCTCGTCGCCCTCGAAGGGGTCCTCGATCTCCACGCCGATCTCCTCGATGCCCAGGAGGATGTACGTCACGCCGAACACCACCGCGATGGTGCCCCAGCCGAAGCTGGTGACCAGCCCGAGCGGGAGCGTCGTGCAGTAGAGGACGAGCGCCCGGCGGAGGTGCACCACGTAGGCGAAGGGGAGCGGCGTCTTGTGGATTCGCTCACACGCCCCGACGATGTCCACGAGCTGATGGACGTCGTGATCGATCGACGTGAAGACGATGTCGCTGAGCCGGCCTTCCTTCCGTTCGGCTTCGAGGTGGAAGGTGAGGCGCTGGCAGATCGCCGTCGGGGCGTGGTTGTGGGAGGTGATCGCCGCGACGTCTTCTGGCTCGAGATGTTCGGGAGCCCAGGCCTTCTGGCGCAGCACACACATCGTCGCGACGGGGAAGGCGCGCGTCAGCTCGAGCACCTGGCGCAGGCGGGTGGGCTGCCCGGCGAGGTGCACCGACGTGGCGCGCGCGAGGTTGCGGCAGGTGTTGACCATCGAGCCCCACAGCTTCCGGCCTTCCCACCAGCGGTCGTACGACTGGTTGGTACGGAAGACGAGCAGCAGGCCCAGCGCAGTGCCGACCATGCCGTGCACCGCCAGGGCGTTGGGGAGGTCGAACGCGTAGAGATTGAAGTGGACCCAGGTGAAGGCCGCGGCCCCCAGGCTCACCATCAGCGCGCGGAAGGAGGTGACCTTCACCATCGACCCTCTCACCGCGAAGAAGGTCGTTCGCCACCGGTGCGGGTCGTAGTCGATCATCGAGGCCCAGCCCGTGCGCTCAGAGACCCGCCTCGGGGTCGAACGTCGTCTGCTCGAGGGCGAAGGGCTTGAGGTCGGAGAACGCGTAGCGCTCGATGAGATCGCCCTTCACGTCGAAGCCTTCGATCTTCATCGGCACACCTGCCACCGGGTCGGTGCACACGCGCGTCGAGGCGTTGTCGAAGCCCTTGCCGCCGTCGGGCAGCACGTAGAGCGAGCAGAAGTGCCCGCCGGGGTTCCAGCCTTCGTGTTGCACGATCAGTCGCGCGCCGGCCTTCGCCTGGTCGTGCTGGAGCCGGCGCACGAGGCTCCCCAGCCCGGCTTCCGCGACGGTGTGGTTGCTGTCGTTCCTGGTCAGGTCCGAGTCGAGGGGGATCCACAGGCGGCCGATGATCGCCAGGAAGCCGGGCTCGCGAACGCGGAACTCCGACTTCTTCACCGTCGAGTTGTAGATGAGCTTGCGGCCGGCTGAGGGGCCCTTGAGGTACTCGAGGCGGATCGCGTTCGGCACTTCCTGGATGATGGTGCGGATCGTCTGGGCCTCCTGGAGCGTGCCGCGGATGCGCTCCTGCTTCACCATGATGTACTGGTACGGACCCATGGCGACGACGGCCTGGGCGCTGAGCTTGAGCAGCACGTCCGGCGCGGTGGCCCGGAGCGCCGCGTCGAGCTCGTCGTGGTTGAGCGTGCTGACCCGCACCTTGCGCTCGGCCTCGGTCATCGGGCCCCAGGGGGACGCGGCCAGGACAGCCACGAGGGCGAGGGAGAGAAGAGGGGACGTCATGCAGGCCTCACTTCGGGCTGACCGGGACGAACTGCGCGCCGGCCGCGTTGGACGGAGTCACCAGGCCCGCATTCTCGGTGTCACCGGAGAGGATCTCGAGATCGAGGGTGCCGTCGTTGTCGCCCGCGTAGGGGTCGAGGATCGCGAAGCGCACCGATCGGCCTTCCGCCAGCAGGCTCTCGCCGGGGGTCAGCACGCCGGTGCGCCACTGCTTCTTCTCGCCGAGCGCCTCGAGCACCCAGGCCACGCGCAGCGGCACCTTGTCGCCCACCTTGACGCTCGAGTCGGTCGGCACCCGGATGCGCTTCTTCACGCTCTCTCCGAGGTCCATGGTGCGGGCCATCTCGAAGTCCCAGCAGTGGAGGGCCGGGTTCACCGCGACGGGGATCTTCTTCTTGGTCGCGAGATCGAGCAGCTCGAGGGGGAAGGTCTGGCCTTCGCTGAAGTGGGAGCCCGGCTCGCAGTGCATGCGCAGCGCCTTCGCGCCTCCGAACTGGAGCACGGCGTGGCTGGCCATCTTGCGCATCACGCCCCAGCCGCCCTTTTCGTCGAGCCGCGCGAGCACCGTGCCCAGGCGCCCGTCGTCGCGCTCGATGTGGAGCCGGTAGCGATGGGCGGGGTCGAGCTCGAGATCCTCGAGGTGGGCGCCGAAGGGGTCGATCACGTGCTTCTTCGCGTCGAGCTTGAAGGTGGGCTTCGAGGGAGCCGCCGCGACGATCGGGGCGACCGCGACGGGCTTCGTGGCCGTTTGGGGCACGATCGGTTCCTCGACGGCGATCGGCTCTGCTTCCGCGACCGGCCGGGCGGGGCGTTTGGGGCGCGACGAGGGCCAGAAGACCCAGGC
The DNA here is from genome assembly GCA_038248085.1 of Myxococcales bacterium. Taxonomy (GTDB): domain Bacteria; phylum Myxococcota; class Myxococcia; order Myxococcales; family Myxococcaceae; genus Archangium_A. The sequence goes on from JBBRUE010000090.1 coordinate 11,088, forward strand.
CGAGACCAGCGCGACGGCGACGACGACGCTCAGGCCGGCGACGCGCGGCATCGTCCACTCGAACTTTTCGCGCTCGGCCGCGGCGACGGGGACCCGGCCGGTGGGGTCAGTGCTCGGTTCGTCGGGTTGCGCGCGCACGGCGATGCGACTCGGGCGACGCGGGGCGTCGATGGCCCGGGGGATCGTCCCACCTGAAGACTTGCTGCGCGGGGCATCGCTGAGGGTGGCGGCGGTCAGCACGCCTCCCGTCTTCGTGCGCGGCGGCGCAACGACCACCGGAGGCAGCGAGGGCGCAGTGGCTTGCACCGCCGAGAGCGGCTCGAGCGTGGGCTGGCTCGCGACCGATGACTCCATCACCTGGGTCGCGTTGGACGGCACCTCCGGCAGCCCCAGCATCGTCGACTCGGTGTTTCCTGGTTTCTTGTCGTCGCTCACGCTGAGGGCCCCCAAAACCGACGGGACTCTAGGGGACGCCGGGCCGGGCGTCAGACGGGCGATTCGTATTTCGTCGGCTCAACAAGGTGTTGACAGAGAAACGCGAGATCCATAGAAGTCGCCGCCGTTGAGAGGCGGAGCTCGGGCGGATAGCTCAGTTGGTAGAGCGTCGCCTTTACACGGCGAATGTCACAGGTTCGAGCCCTGTTCCGCTCAAGTTGGTTGGACCGCAGTGCCCATATGGGGAGTTAGTTCAGCTGGTTAGAACGTCGGCCTGTCACGCCGAAGGTCAGGGGTTCAAATCCCCTACTCCTCGCAGAAATGAAGCCCCGGACGCCGAAAGGTTTCCGGGGCTTCGCTGCGTCTGGTCGGGTTGTTGGCGGTGGGATTCCGTCTACGGTCAACCACCATGGCTGCCACGAAGAAGAAGGCCAGCAAGGCCCCCACGCAGGTGGTCGGAAATGTTGGGCTCTACTACGTCTGCTACCGCCTCGCGCTGCTGGGCTGGAATGTCATGCCGACGTCGCGCAATGCGCGTGGCATCGACATCCTCTGCTACAGCCAGGACGGCAAGAGGACGGTCACCATCCAGGTGAAGGCCCTGTCGAAGCGCAGTCCGGTGCCCCTCGGACACAGCCTCGACCACCTGATCGCGAACTTCGTCGTCGTCGTGCGCAACGCTGCCGCGAAGCCGCCCGCGCAGCCTCAGAGCTTCATCCTCACGCCCGAAGAGGTCGGCGAGGGTGTGCATGTCAGCAAGGACGGGAAGGACTCGCATTGGCTCCAGCCACGGGAATACGAGGCTGATGCCTTTCACGAAGCATGGGGGCGCATCGGCGAGGGGAACTGAGCCCGCTCGTCCCGCGCGCCGGTAGAACTCAGGTTTCTGAAAGCGCGGGGAATCGATCCGCGAGAAAACCGCTACGGCTTGGCGGGGCCCCCCACCCGGCGGTAGGTCAGCACTTCGCCGACGTCGAGGGCCGTCCCGGTCGCCAGGACAAGGTCGCCGCCGAGCAGGACGGTGAAGGGAACCGACTCCTCCCCGGTGACGATCTCGCCAGCGAGGGTGTCCACCTGGCCCAGATAGCAGGTGGGTTGCAATTCCTGCTTCGCGGTGAGGCTGGCGCAGAACTGCGCCGCGCCGTTGCGTCGCACCGTCAGCTTGGCGGGGCGCCCATGGACCATACAGGTGAGGTCGGTGGCCCACTCCCATTCGCCTGCGGCACCGCGGGACTTCGGGATGGCCGCCCCTTGCGCCGTTCTGGTCGCGACCCGGCAGACCACCACCTCGCCCTTGGTCAGCGTCAGGGCGAGGGCGTCAGCGGTGATCACGCTCCATGAGATGTCCGGCATCCCCTCGAGCTGGAGCCGCCCCGCCTTCGGGTGCCACGTCACCGGCTTGCCGGACCAGGTGCCCTGGCCAGGCCACGAAAGGGTCAGTTCGTCGGGCTTGCCCATCTGTGACCCGGA
>JBBRUE010000091.1:0-12967 GCA_038248085.1 Myxococcales bacterium
GAGCGCGACGACGTGTACCTGCTGTGCAGCGACGGCCTCTACGATCTCCTCGACCTGGCCCGCCTGCGCACCGGCCTCTCGCTCGCTCCGGCCGACGCGTGTCGCGACCTCGTGCAGGCGGCCTTCGACGCGGGCAGCCACGACAACATCACCGGCGTGGTCGTGCGCTGCGCGTGAGCCAGCTGGGCAGCTGGACCCGCCGTCTCGTCCCCGACGTGGTGAAGGCGCGGGTCGAGCGCAACAACCGCATCGCCGCCGCGGTGAAGGCCGCACAGGTCGTCATTCACGCCCGGGCCCCGGTCGCGGTGACGCCGAAGTCGTGGTTCGCCCGGGTCAAGGAGCGGGTCTTCGGCCGCTGAGCGTCGGGCGGTGCGCGCCCGACGACGGGTCGACGCTCGTCATCGGGTACCCGCGCTACGATGGTTCGACACTGGCAGGGACGAACGTCGACATCCTCTGGTGGAACGGCACGTCCTACTTCTTGAGTGACACCCTTTCCGAGAGCTTACTGTCGAGCGACGGGTTTGCGCTGTCCGGAGACGGGAAGGTGCTCGTCACCTGCAGCGGTGCCTTCGAAATCCGTCGACGGTGACCGTCAGGCCGCAGGTTCGTTCGCGAGGCTTAGGACGGCAGGTTGCGCTGGAGCCACTCCTCCATCGAGCTGGCCGGGGCGGGCCTCGAGCTCGCGGCGCCCACCTGCTTCTCGATCTTCTCCCGCGCGCTCGCCAGCGACCTGGAGACCATCGGGTGCTCCACCGGTTCGTCGGCCCCCATGCCGAGCTGGGTCATGAGGGTCGCGACGCGTTCGCCTCCAAAGCGACGCATGAAGGGCTCGTCGAGCGCAGAGAAGCACACCGGGATCACCCCCGGCGCCTCGCGCTGGAGCCGCTCGAGCAGCGCGCGGTTGTGCGCGGGCAGCGGGTGGCGCTCGGCGAGATAGATCGCGCGGCCCTGGCCGAGGTGACCCTCGAGCTGATCGACCCGCACCAGGGTGAGGTCGGGCCCCTCGCTACAGCCCGCGGCGCGCAGCGCGTCTCCGACCCTCGTGACGGTGTCGTCGAAGAACGCGATGATCAGCACCCGACCGGCCTGGGCCGCGCGGACGAGGGCCTGATCACGCGCGACGAGGTTGAGCCAGACGCGATCGACGGCGGGCGGCTCCGCGGGCTTCTTCTTCCACGGCCAGGTGAACATGAAAGGTTCGTAGTGCGGAACGCGCGAATCGAGAATGAATCTGTACGGAGGCGGGGATCCGCTCAGCGCCAGGTCACGGTCGCGTCGCCCGCCCGTCGCGCGAGCACCTTCCGGGGCAACGCCCAGTCGCTCCCCACTTCGGAGCCATCGTGCGAGAGCTCAGCCGCCAGCGCCGCCGCCCGCACCACGTACGCCTCGCCGACCGTGTCACCTTCGAGGGTGAGGATCGCCGCGACCGACAGCCGCGCCTGCCGCCGCCACGTGAGGAGCCCGCGTCGCACCGTCACCCAGTCGCCCATGGTGGCGAGCTCCTCGTAGTGCTTGATGCGCGCGACCTCGTTGTCGCTGTACGGGTTGCCCGCCTTCTTCTTCGACCACCGCACCGCCTCGGCCCCTGCGGGGGTCCCCTCGATGGCCGCCAGGAGCCGCGCGTTGTTCGCGTCACCCGACTCGAACGCCAGCTCCGCGCCGAGGCGCAACGCGCTGGCGGTGGCGCTGATCGTCGGCTCCCAGCGGCGCGTCGCCCACAACGGCAGGCGCCCCATCGCCGGAACGCCGCGGCGGATGCACGCCAGCGCCTTGCGTCGGGGCAGCGCGAGGTGATCACCCAGCACCGCGCCGTGGTCGTCGTGGATCAACAGGTTGATCAGCCCGTCCTCGTCGAGCGGCTCCAGCCCCTCGAGCGCGACCGGGCCGGGGACGACCGTGGAGTCGAAGCGTGCGGCGCGGGCCTCGCAGACCCGGGCGCCGGTCTCCTCGCCCCGCGCGCGGAGATCGCCCGCGACGCGCAGGAGCTGGCGAGCCGCGAGCACCGAGTCCCATCGCGGGGTGCGGGCCAGCGCGCGCAGGCGCAGCGAGAAGGCACGCGCGGGGTCCCCGGCCAGCACCCACGCCTCGGCGACGGAGTCGATCGGCAGCCCCCACGCCGATTCGCCCAGGCGGCCCTCGAGCCCGGCGGTGAGCTCGAGGCGCTCGTGGGCGTTGAGCGGCGCGGGCGCGGCGCGGTCGGGAAAGGCGGCGGGGTTCAGCCGGTGCCACAGGGAAAGCAGGTCATCGAGGGGCAGGGCGTGCTCGGCGCGCACGACGTCTTCGCCAGACACGGTGTTGGTGTCGAAGGCGTGGAGCGCGGCGGTGACGTCCGGGGGGGGGTTCACCCGAACGCATATGGCACGTCCGCCCGTCCGTGCGTCGGGTCGCGGCCCGTCGTCACGGAACGCAAGCGGGGAGCGTGCACACCCCCGCCACGCATCGGAGCCGCGCCTCGCAGTCGAAGCTGCTGCCACACGTCGCCCCGTCGCCACTCTTCGGCCCGCAGTGGCCATCGTGGCACCCCAGCCCGTCGATGCAGTCCTGGGCGGCGGTGCAGACCGCTCCGGCTGGCCCCAGCGCCACACAGGCCCGGTCCCGGCAGGTGCTGTTGTTCCCGCACCCCGTGGCGTCGGCAAAACAACTCTCCCCGACCGCGTAGAGGGCGCCGCAGGTGCCTTCCGTCGCCCCGGGCGCGACGTGGCACGCCAGGCCGCGTTGGCACAGGGTGAGCGGGATGCCCTGGAAGAGCCCGGTGCAGCGCTGTCCGCGCGTCGCCAACGACGACCTTCTGCCACCCGCGGGCGCCGGCGCGCACCCTCCGTCCTGGGCGCACGAGAGCCCGTCGGCGCAGAGGTCCTGCGGGCCACACGCCTGGCCTTCCAGCGCGTACTCCTGGCAGCGATAGCCACCGTCGGCGAGCTCCGCGTACGAAGCCGTCGCACACTGCTCCGGGTCGGGGACCACTGCGTCCACCGGTTGCTTCGCGCGGCAGGTGCCGGGGCAGGCGGTCGCGAGGTCACACCACCGGCCCGGCTGGCAGTCGAAGCGGGTGCGGCAGGTCTCCCCCGCCGCGCGGGTGCCGACCAGCACCCGGTCGCAGTCGGGGTGGACATACCGGCACTGCGTCGCGAGGCTGTCGAGGCAGCGGGCCGCCGCCGTCTCGTCGAACACCACTTGCCCCGCGTCGACCGCTTCGCGCAGCAACACGGGGCACGAGTCGCGCTGGTACGAGAACACCGGCCACGGCAGCACCGCCTCGCAGGGGAGATCGGCCGCCATGCCACAGGCCTTGAGGTTCGCGCACCGGTACGCCGGGCTCTCCTTCAGGCACCACTCGTCGAAAGATCCGCAGCCGCCCGGACACTCGACGGTGGGCTGCAGACACTGGCAGCCCCCGAGCATGACCAGCACACCCAGCGTCCAGCCCAACACCGCTCGCGGAGACAGAGTCATGCGTCGACATACCGCGTCGGGGGGCCGGTTCTCCAGCGCGCGTCGAAGTGACGCACTGTGTTTCCGCGTGCAATGGACGCGCGCACGGCGGCGCCGGTGCTTCTCGGAGGCATCAAGTGCACACGAGGGCTGGGTGCCCCCCGGGGTTGACGGAACGAGATCGTCCTCGAACCGGCCGCGGTCCTCGCTAGGTTGCGCGCCATCACACGGCCCACCGACCTGGTGGTCCTGAGAGAGGCACAGCACACCATGGCGAAGAAGACCGAAACGAAGCAGGCGGCAGCGGTTGGCAGTGGCGAGGCGTGGCTCGAGACGTCGATGCCCCCGGGGTTCTTCGCGGCGATGCGCGATGAGCCCGAGGCGGTGGCGATTCTCGGCCGTGAGTTGGCGACGCTGAAGACCAACCGGCACCTCGTGCTGGCCGACCGCCCGAAGTCGCTGATCATGGCCGCGCGCAACACCCCCGGCTCGCTCTACGAGGCGCTCACGCTCCGCGCCGGCCCGCAGCGCGCCATCTCGTACGCGATGTTCGCGCACTCCGAGGCGTGCATTCCCGGCCTCAAGGAGACGCTGGAGATCCAGCGCTTCGAGTTCGACTGCAAGCCCGACGCGGAGATCGCCGCGGGGCTCGAGGCCGGCGTCGACGTGCCCGCCGACGTGCGCGCGCCCATCTTCGCGGTGGTGAAGAAGTCCTTCCCCGACTTCGAGGTCGCCGCGTTCGATCGCCTGCTGCGCGTCTTCTGGCTCAACAACCCCAACCACACCCGCCATGCATTGCCGCGGCGCCTGGCGCAACGGCTCCTCTCGTTGCACCAGTGCGAGTCGGGCGGGCTCTCGCTGGAGATCGAGCCCATCGAGGGCACGGTCAACGAGTCGCGGGTGGCGTTCAGCGTCGCCAGCCCTCCGCAGCGCGGGTTCCTCGCGCAGATGATGGAGGTCTTCAACCGCCTCGACTTCGGCATCACCGGCGCCTCGGTGCTCCAGGTCTCGACCGGTGCGCAGCACTACGCGGTGAACACCTTCTACGTGCGGCCGCGCAACGGCGAGCGCCTGGTGCGGGGCACGCCGCTGGACGCGCAGCTGCGCCGCGAGCTGTTCAACACCCAGATCCTCGACGCGAACTCGCCCGAGTACGAGAACGTGGTGGGCGGCCGCATGAGCGGTGAAGACACCTCGCTGGTGCGCGCCTTCGTCGCCTTCTGCCACACCAACCTCGGCCACGCGCAGCCCGACCGCTTCGACTGGGAAGAGGTGCAGAACGCCTTCGCGGCCAACCCCCAGCTCGTGCAGCAGCTGGTGCAGCTCTTCCGCCTGCGCTTCGACCCGGGCCTGAAGAACCGCGAGCAGGTGTCGGCGAAGGCCCTCGAGGAGGCTGAGCGGGCGGTGAAGAACTTCAACACCGGCCACAAGCACCTCGACGACCTGCGGCGCATCGTCTTCCGCTGCTGCCTCTCGTTCATCCGCAACACGCTGAAGACCAACTTCTTCGTGGGCGAGAAGCAGGCCTTCGCGTTCCGCCTGAGCCCTTCGTACCTCGCGGAGCTGGGGCCGGAGTTCACCAACGACCTGCCGAGCGAGACGCCGTACCGGGTGACGTTCTTCTTCACCCGCGACGGCTTCGGGTACCACATCGGGTTCTCGGACATCGCGCGCGGCGGCTGGCGCACCGTCATCTGCCGCACCGACGACGACTTCCTCACTAACGCCTCGACCATCTTCCGCGAGAACTTCGTGCTGGCCCACACCCAGCACCTCAAGAACAAGGACATCTACGAGGGCGGCTCGAAGCTGGTGATGTTGATGGACGCCTCCGACCTCGCCCCGCCCGAGCGCAACCAGGAGCTGCGGCGCCTGTACAAGCTGCAGCGCGCGGTGATCAACGCCTTCCTCGATCTCTTCGTGACCAAGGACGGCGTGGCGGCCAGCCCGCTGGTCGTCGACTACTACCGGGAAGACGAGCCGATCGAGCTGGGCCCCGACGAGAACATGCACGACGGGATGATCGAGGAGATCGCGCAGATCTCCAGGCGGCGCGGCTACCTCCTCGGCATCGGCGTGATGTCGAGCAAGGAAGTAGGCATCAACCACAAGGAATACGCGGTCACCTCGACCGGCGTGGTCACCTTCACCGCCATCACCATGAAGGAGCTGGGCATCAACATCCGCAAGGACCCGTTCTCGGTGAAGTTCACCGGCGGGCCCAACGGCGACGTCGCCGGCAACGCGATGAACCTGATGCTGGCGCGCTGCCCGAAGATGGAGATCCGGCTGATCCTCGACGGCACGGCGGCCCTGGTCGACCCGAAGGGGGCTGATCACCAGGCGCTGCAGGACATCGTGCTCAAGAAGGACCTCGACGCGTTCGACCCGAAGGCGCTCCACGTGGGCGGCTCGATGCTGTTCCGCACCGGCAACCGCAAGGTCGGCCTCAAGGAGCAGTACCGCAAGGTGACGAAGACCTCGAAGGGGCTGGTCGAAGAGTGGCTGTCGGTCGATGACTTCTCACGGGAGTTCGGCGACCTCATCTTCACCGTGCAGGCCGACCTCTTCATCCCCGGCGGCGGGCGCCCGGAGACCATCGACAAGGACAACTGGCAGCGCTTCATGCTGCCCGACGGCACTCCGTCATCGAAGGCGATCATCGAGGGGGCCAACTCGTTCATCACCCCCGCGGCCCGCATCGAGCTGCAGAAGAAGGGCATCATCGTGATGCGCGACGCCTCGGCCAACAAGTGCGGCGTCATCTCGTCGTCGTACGAGATCATCGCCAACCTCACGCTGAGCGAAGAGGAGTTCCTCAAGAACAAGAAGCGCTACGTGAAGGGGGTGCTCGAGATCCTCGAGCGGCGCGCGAGCGACGAGGCGAACCTCATCTTCCGGCGGCGCCGCGAGACGGGGAAGCCGTACACCGAGATCTCCGACGCCATCAGCGTGGAGATCAACACCAACTACGCGCGGCTCTTCAAGTTCTTCCAGGCGCGGCCCGAGCTGGCGCTCCAGCAGCCGTGGCGCAAGGCGATCACCAGCCACCTGCCGACGCTGCTGCGCGAAGACCCGCGCTTCAAGGACCGCCTGACCCGGCTGCCCCAGAAGTACCGCTCGGCGATCCTCGCGGCGGAGATCGGCTCGTCGATGGTCTACCGCGGCGGGCAGGACTCGGACTTCGAGGACACCATCCGCCTGCACGTCGAGCGCACCTTCGCCAGCTGACGCGGGCCCTCAGTTGATGCTGATCACGGCGCGGGTCCTCCTCGGGGGGCCGGCGCCGTGGTGCTTCATCGGCTGATCAGCCACTTCCACGAACCCCTCCGTCCGCTTCGGCGATTCCATCGCGGCGGTGATTTGGCGTAGCCTGATCAGGCAGCAGGGGGGAGCACCACATGATCCGTAGAGAAGCGAGGCTCCTCGTCGCAGAGTTGCTCTCGCGCGTGCCCTCGCTCTTCATCGTCGACGGCGGCGATCAGCACCAGCTCGCGGTCAATCGCTCCGTGGCCGGTCTCTCTCCGCAGTGGCAGCTGGAGGTCGTGCGCACGGAGGAAGGGGCTGTCGTGCGTGACGTCGCGATCGACCGCGAGGCCTCCCTGAGCGTCGCCTGGCTCTCACGCTGGTTCGACCCGAACCCCGGGTTGGGCGGCTGACGCGGCTCGGTGATGACGGCCATCTTCGGTGCGAGCTCGCTTTCGGCCAGGGCACGCTCGACCGGCTGCTGCGCCGCGGAGGAAGGGCTCCACGTATGCCGTGGCTCCGTCGAGCTCAACGCGCTGGCCGACGGGTTGACGACCGCCTTCGCTGCCCCACCTGCGCTGAACCCGTCAGGCCGGACCGAACCGCGCTTCGATCGCTTCGACGACGGCTTGCGACAGGCTGTCCTCGGACTCCAGCGACACCGAGCGAAGCCGGGGAAACGACGCGGTCGACGCGAGCTGAGCCACGCCCTGATCGTCCACTCCTCCGGTCCATCGCAGCAGCTCCAGCGTCTGTGCCAACGGGCTGGCTGCGATCGCGCGCAGTGAGGCCGCTGGCAGCCCCGCGAACGCGACGCTCTCGAGTCGGGGGGGCGGCCGGCGGATCAGCGCGTCCAGCGACAGCGGGCCGAGTGAGGGACCGTGGAGGCTGCGGAGCTGCGGCCCGAACCGCTCGATGAGGCGGGCCAGCGTCGCGTCGGGGGTCTGTGCGTGCAGCCAGAGCCGCTGGGGGTGACCGACCAGCTCGTTCTCGAGCAGCCAGCTCACCGAGACGTCGGTCAACGGGTTCTCGATCGCCAGCGATTCGAGCGCCACCATGGGGGCGTTGGCGCGAACGAGCGCATCGATGACGGAGTCGGGCCCTGCGAGCGCGAGCTTGCGCAGCGACGGCCCGCTCCGGGAGAGCAGCACGTCGAGGCCGACTGCTCCATCGCCGGTCCAGAACAGCTCCGAGAGCAGCTGGGGAGCGAGCGCCACGACCGCCTCGACGGACAGCTCGCCCCGGACCTCGAGCGCCCGCAAGTTCGGGAGCGATCCCGCGACCGAGACGAGTCGCCCGGTCATCGCCAGCCGCGAGAGGGCAGGCATCACCCCGAGGCGCGCGTGCGGCATGTCGAGGGAGAGCGTTTCCAGCGTGGGCCAGTCGCCTTCGACGAACGAGTCAATCGACTTCATCCAGAGACGACGAAGCGAGGCGCGCTGCGGGTTCAGAAGGCGGCGGGTCTCCTCCGCGTCATCGATGCCCGAATCGAATCCTGGCGTTCGCCACTGAGCGCCGCCACCGGTGGTCGTGTCGACCGCGAGCTCCACGGGCTCGAGCGCCTCCAGCGAAACCCCGAGCGAAGGACTCCACAGGCGCGGGCCCACGAGAGAGACGCCGACCTCGGGGACGTGCTCGAGGGGGGCCAGCTGACCGGCGAGCGTGGCGGCGGCGCCCTCGAGATCGAGGCTCTCGACCGAAGAGAACCGCGAGAGCACGGGCGCCAGGTCGAGGCAGGTCGCGTGGAGCAACACGCGCCGGGTGTGGGGCCATGAGTGCGCGGCGATCTCCCGCGCGAGCCGATCATCGACTTCCTCGAAGACGACGTGTTCGGAAAGCACTGCTTGCGCGAGCCGCGCGCCTCGACGGTCGACGCTGACCGCGCCTCGGACGGAGTGCCGAGAACACCAGGGGCGGTGGATGATCATGAAGAGGGGCCCCTCATGTGCCTCGGATCTTTCAGGGGAAGGTGCCCCTCACCACGAGCGGCACGTACCGGTTGCGCTCGGTGAGCTCGAACTCCTGCGGCGCGGTCGACTTCCCCGCGAGCGTGAAGACGACCGTGTGTTTGCCGACCGGCAACCGGAGCGCGAGGGGCTGAGGGATCGGCGTCTTCTTCCCCGTCGGCTTTTCGTCGATGACGATCTCCGCGCCCATCGGCTTCGAGGCAAACACCACGAGACCCATCGCCTCCTCTTCGGCCCAGCTCGCGGCGGGGCACAGAAAGAAGACCAGGAGCGTGAGCAGGGAGCGCTTCATCGAGCGAATGCTCGCACACCTTCGATTTGAAGGAGGCCGTCACTTTGATGGCCTCGCCGCGCGTCAAGGTAACGGAACTCCTACCTCCGGCTGTTGGCTCGATTGCTGCGGTGCCGCCCGGCCATGAAGACCTTCGTTCGTTCAGCCCTCGCCTCGGTCCTGTTGCTCTCGTCGATGGTGTTGGCACACGAGGACGACAACGCGCATCGACCCGGCTTCCTGCTCGACTCCAGCGCGCAGTCACGCCCGGTGCTGCTCTCGGTGCACGCCGTGCTGCCCTACAACCACTTCGGCCGCGGAGGGTTTCCGCTGGGCGTGGGCGCCAGCCTCTACATTCCCATCCTCCACAACGGCTTCATTCACCCGGTGAACGATGAGTTCGGCATCGACTTCGGTGCAGACGCCATCTTCTTCACCGGCTACCGCAACCCGTTCGGGCTGTGGATCCCCGTGTCGCTGCTGTGGACCTTCCACTTCACCGACACCTTCGCGGCGTACGTGAAGGCGGGCGTGGCGCTGCGCTTCTGGCCCGGCGACCCGTTCCCGCTCTACCCGGACTTCGTCGGCGCCATCGGGCTCAACTGGATGTTCGCCAGGTCGGTCGGCCTGCGCGTCGAGGCCGGCTACCCGGGCCTCAAGGTCGGCCTGCTCTTCGCGTTCTGAGAGCGTCGGGCCTCGAGGGCGGCGAGGTCGCGCTCCAGCTGCGCCGAGTGGCCGAAGTACGACGTCAGCGCGGACGAGCGAAACCACGACAACCCGGCCCCCGCGTGGTCGGCTGCGCGGTTGATGGCGACCTCCCAGGACCGGCTCTTCGGAATGCTCGCGGTGCAGCTCGGCTTCCTCGACGCGAGCACCCTCAAGAAGCACGTCCACCGCCACGGCTCGAGCGGGCTCGGTCTCGGCGCCTTTCTGGTGAAGGAAGGCGTGCTCACCCACGCCGAGGTCGCGCTGCTCGAGGCGTGCGCGGCGCAGAGCCTCAAGACCCACGGCGGCCCCGCGCCCGCGCTCACCGCGCTGTCCCGCGGCGCGCAGGCGTACACCGAGTCCTTCAGTGGCTTCGACGACACGCTGGGCTCCGGGGAACACCGCACCAGCACCCTCGACTCGCTCGAGGGCCTCGACTTCGTGGTGCCCGAGATGCCGGGCCGCTACGTCGCCGCGCCGGGCCCCGAGCTCGGCCGCGGGGGCCTCGGGCGGGTGTTGGCCATCAAGGACCAGGTGCTCGGCCGCACCGTCGCCCTCAAGGAGCTGCACGCCGAAGCGCGCAGCAGCGCCAGCGACACCCGCACCTCGATGGAGCAGGAGGCCCGCTTCCTCCGCGAGGCGCGTCTGTCGGCGCAGCTCGAGCACCCGTCCATCGTGCCCATCTACGAGGCGGGGCGGCGACTCGACGGCTCGCTCTTCGACACGCTGCGCCGCATCGAGGGCCGCACCCTGGCCGACGCGCTCGGCGCCGCGCAGGGCCTCGACGCGCGGCTCAAGCTGATGCCGCACCTCATCGCCATGGCCCAGGCGCTGGCCTACTCGCACTCGCGCGACGTGCTCCACCGTGACGTCAAGCCGCAGAACGTGATGCTCGGGCGCTTCGGCGAGACGTACCTCCTCGACTGGGGGCTGGCGAAGGTGAAGACGAAGCCCCAGCGCACCACCATCGACGCTCCGCAGGCCCCCGACATCACCGGCGGCTTGCGCCTCGGCGCGGTGGGTACGCCGTCGTACATGAGCCCGGAACAGGCCGCCGGGAAGCACGACCTGCTCGACGAGCGCACCGACGTGTGGGGCCTCGGCGCGGTGCTCTACGAGGCGCTCACCGGCCGGCCGCCCTACACCGGCACCAGCGCCATCGACTGCATCCAGCACATCCTCACCGATGACGTGTTGCCGGTGCGTGAGCTCGAGCCCGCGGCGCCTCCCGACCTGGTGGCGGTCTGCGAGAAGGCGCTCCGGCGGCGGCCCGAGGACCGCTATGCCAGCGCGGGCGAGCTGGCGGCCGATCTCCAGGCGTGGCTCGAGGGGCGCACCGTGTCAGCCCGCGAGTACTCGTCGATGTCGCTGCTGGCGCGGCTCGTCAAGCGCAACGCGCGTACCTTCGCCGCGGTGGGCGCGCTGCTGGGGGCCCTCGTGGTGAGCGCCGGGTTCTTCACCTGGCGCCTCGATCGCGAGCGCCGCGAGGCCCGGGAGCTCTCGACCTTCGTGCTCAACGTCGTCATCGAAGACATCGCCGAGCTCCCTGGCGCGGAGCGGCTGCTGGACCGGGTGATGCGCCCCTCCCTCGCGTTCTACCGGGCGCAGGGCGCCACGCTGAGCGACGACGAGCGCTCGCTGCTGGCGCGCACGCTGCACACCACGGCGCGCCTCGCGGCCTCGCTCGGCCGCCACGACGAGGCCAGACGCGACCTCGACGAGTGCCTCACCGTGGTGCCGCTCGACGGGCCCCTGGCGCAGAAGAACCCCGTGGCGCGGGCCACCGCGCTGGCCTGCGAGATCGGCCGCCTCGACCAGGCCCGCGCCCGGGGTGACGCGGACGGCCAGCGGCGGCACCAGGGGGTCCTCGAGGGGGTGCTCGCCACGCGCAGCCAGGACGACCTCGACTCGGTGCGCTGGGTCAGCTCGCTGGCGATGGCGTACAATCGCCTCGCCCTCGACGCCCAGACGGCGGGCGACGACTCGGAGTCGCTGCGGCTCACGCTGGCCGAGATGGCCCTCGACGAGCGCGCGGCGAAGCTCGACCCCGACGACACCATCTTGAGCACCAACTTCGTCAGCACCAGCACCCGGCTCGCCCTGGTGCTCTTCAAGCCCGACCACCCCGAGGCCAGCTTCGAGGTGGCGAAGAAGGGCCTGGCGCGGCTCGAGTCGGTCCCCCGGCGGCTCCAGAACACGCGGGTGCTGCGGGCCTGGACCGCGCTGCTCCAGCAACATGTGACGAACCTGGTGTGGGCAGGCCGTCGCGACGAGGCGAAGGCTGTCGCCGGGGAAGGGGAGCGGGTGTTCGAGCAGCTCGAGGCGCTCGAGCCGAAGGACGTGCAGGGGCGGGGGGTGCACGCCGACTTCCTGCTCGCCCTCGACCGGCCCTGCGAAGCGCGGGCGATCCTCGACGGGCTGCACGCCGAGGGCATGCGCGGCGACTACTTCACCTCGTGGCTGCTCGCGGCGCTGGCCTGCGACACCGACGCGCCCTTCGTCGAGGGCGCCGCCGACCTCGCCGCCTCGACCGACCCGGAAGCCCACTGGCTGTCGGCGCTGTGGCTGGTCGAGCAGGGCCGCCGCGACGAGGCGGCAGCGGTGCTCCGCGACTGGAACGGGCGCACCGCGGGCGCGTCGATCCAGTGGCCGTTGGGGGTGCTCGACGGGTTCCCGTCACGCGTGCCGCCCCCCCAGCGGGAGCCGGTGAAGCAGTTCATCACCGGCATCGAGGCGTACCTCCGCTCCGAGGGCGACGAGCAGGTGACCCCGGTGTTCGAGGCGCTCCTGCGCGCCCTGGTCGACGCGGGGCCCTGACGACGGCGGAGGTCCGGTGGTGCCGTTCAGCTTCGCGCTGCGAACGCCGGCCGGGGCGAGGGCGCGCTCACGGACAGCCGGTGGTGCCGTTCGAGCTGGCCGCGGGGCTGATGACGGACGTCACGCTGAGGGAGCACGCGGTCGACGCGTTGAGGCGGATGCGACCCGTGCCCGCGCCGCCGCCACCGCCGCCGTCGTTGTTGCCGACCGCGCCGCCCACCGTCGCTCCGTTCAGGCGCGCCGCACCATTTCCCCCGTCGCCGCCGTTGCTGCTGTTGGGGAAGAGAAACAAGGCGCCGGTCGCCACGTCCTCGGTGCCGTCGGTGCCCGCGGTGCCGGAGGTGCCGCCGCTGCCTTCACCGCCGGTGCCTCCGTTGGCCGTCACCCGGCCCGTCAAGGTGAGGGTGACGGTGGTGCCCTCGAGGAGCACGCCGCCGCCGCTCCCGCCGCCGCCGCCGGCGTTCCCCGCGCTCGCGGTGGCGCCCGCGCCCCCCAAGCCCGCCGAGCAGATCTACCCGCCGATCGA
>JBBRUE010000092.1:0-12910 GCA_038248085.1 Myxococcales bacterium
GAGACGCGGAGATTCAACACTTCCTGGCTCCGCAATCCGCAGAGCAGCATCAGGTAGGCAATGCCGAGGTCTCGGTACCGACGGAGGCCGTGGAGCAGCTCGTTCACCTGGTCGACGGTCAGCGGTTCGACGATGGTTCTCGGCTCCTTCACGCGCACGATTCGGCTGTCGCGGACGGGAATCCGCTGGAGTCCGAGCTCGCGATCACGATGCGATCGCACACCGCGTCGAGGAACACTGGCTCCAGGCAACTCGCGCTCGTTGACGTGGCGGAAGAAGAGCCGCAGCGTGTGGAGGCGCCGGTTGATGCTCTTGGGGCTGCTGTCGCGCCCCCTCTCCCACGCGAGGAACTCGTGCAGGTGCCCGGAGTTCATGTCCGCCAACTGCAGGCGTGACGCCTCCAGCCAGCGCTTCATCAACACCAGGTCGTAGGCGTAGGCCTCGACGGTGTGCAGCG
Organism: Myxococcales bacterium; assembly: GCA_038248085.1. Taxonomy (GTDB): domain Bacteria; phylum Myxococcota; class Myxococcia; order Myxococcales; family Myxococcaceae; genus Archangium_A. Next base: position 458 of record JBBRUE010000092.1, read on the forward strand.
AGAGGCCACGGAGCAGCAGCCGGTCGAGGAACGTGCCGCAGGCCGCGTCCTCAGTTCCGTCCGGGCCGACCACCACGACGCTGCCGTCCTTCCGTTCGACCCACCAACCGCTCACGCTGGGCTCTCGATGTCAGCAATCTCGAAGCGCACCTCGAACGCGTCGCGCGCGACCGCGCTCAGGTTGAGGGACCATCGCTCGCACCAGTCCGGTGACGACCGCTCGTCGATGACCAGCACGACAGAGACGGGCGCCACGCTCCACAGCGCGAGCGCGGCGATCAACTCCCGCATGGTCTCTGCCGGGACGGTATTTGGCAGCGCGCCCGCGAGTGACACCTCGGTTCGCGTCCCATCCGCGAGCGACTTCATTCGAAGCTGAAGGAGTTCGGTCATGGACGCACGCTGCGCGAGCCGACGCACTGCTCGCCAGATCGGCCCGTGACCGCTGTCTCAGAATCCGGCCGAAGCGCTGTTTGATCTCGCATTCATCGGCGTCGAGGCCGGCCCGTGACACGTCGTGTTCATGTCCCAATTCCCACCCCGGCCGAGGCCGATTCTCCGAGCGAGAAGAGGCGGAGCTGGCGGCGGAGGGCGGCCCGTGACGCGCGTTGTTCTTGTCTCAACTTCTCGACGATTTCTTCAATTGCCTCGGTGGCTTGGGGGGAGAGGCCGGCCCGTGACGGCGGCGAGTGTTTGGCCACGAACTGGAGTTCTCGGTGGCTTCGTTGGCGTCGGCGTTCGAGTTCGCGCGCCGCGCCCACATCAGCCTCGCGGCGTCGGCATTCCTGCTTTCGTCGTCGACGTAGCCGGCACTGCTTCCCGCAGGTCATCTGCGTCAGAGCAGTCGAGGGGGCCGGCCGGTACCAGGAGCGACATTCACAACAGCGCCGCCGCGGTGATCTCGGGACCCTGGGGTTCATGCGCGAACGGTGTTCTCGAGACGGCGCACCAGCGACTTCTTCACCGCCTTCAGGTGGTGTTTCAGAAACCGTGTTCACTGCCACTGTGAGCGCAACCCATGTGCAGTCAACAGGAGTGGACAGGGCTACCCGCGCTTACATTGCCAGCCCCAAAACCGAGGAGTACTTCGCGCGAGCGACAATCGGGTCGCGTGCACGGAGGCGGAGAACCATGGGAACTGGAATCTGGAAGATGTGCGTAGTGGTGATGGTGCTATCGGTCGGCGCTGCTCGGGCGGCGATCCCCGACGCGAGCTACAGTGGAACGGTGTCGAACGCTCGAATGGCGTACCTAACGGGGGCGGTTTCGGAAGCGTCGTGCACGTCGTCCTGCACGAGGACCTTCGTCGCGAAGCTGCCGACGGGGTACTCAGCTAGCGCCGCAGCAATTTGGATGAACTTCTACTACTTGGAGTTCGCGGACTCGGCAGGCGGCAACATCAATCATGCGAAGCTGATGGTTTCGAAGACCTCCTATAATTCAACCAGCGGCGACTTCACTTGGACCATTGATGCGGACCTGACCGCGAACTCGGCGCCGACGAACACGCAGTTCAATTTCGGGGTCTGGTTCACCATCGCGGTCGGCGACAATACGAACGTCCGATTGGCCCAGAAGACGGCAAACAACTTCACCGGCGCCGGGGCCAACGGAGAGTGCGATTCTTCTGCGGCGTGCACCGACTCGACCACGTTCACGTCCGTGGGCACCACGACTGCGAACTTCCACCGAATGACGTTGCGCGGCTTCGAGGTCGGAACTCAGTCTGCGGCAGGCCTCTCCCTCACGAGCATTGGCTTCGATGCAACCGGCTACACCGGGACAACCTCTGCCACTGGTTCGACCACCTGTACGCTCACCGCAAGCGCCAACCCCGCCCAGAACCTCGACTGTGAAGTCGGGCTCTCAGCTATCGCGTTTGCGACCACGAATCTCACGAACCAGGCCTTCACAGACAGTGTCTCCGGAGTGAGCGGAAACAACTACACCTCTGTCGCTCTGAACTCCACGTCGGGCTCCGCATCGACGAACTTCATCGCGGGCCTGCAGAAAACGACTCTGACTCCTGCGTCGTCGATGACCTTCAAGCGGATGCTCACTGGCTGCGGAGCCCTCTACTGGTCGTCGACTCCCGGAACGGGAAGCATCAGTGGACAGGGGAACCACGGATTATTGAGGCCCTCAACGTCGATCAACTTCGACGGGGACTTCCAGTGCTTCACCGGCTTCCTCTACTGACCCGGTGACGCTTGCGAATCCAAGCTCTCCTCGGATGGCTGTCGCTCTCGTTGCTCACCGCCTGCCAGTGCGGTGTTCGGACTGGTCCGACGTTTGGGGAAGCTGCCTGGGTTCCAGATGAAGGCCTCGTTTCGTCGCAGGACGAGGCCTTCATCGACTTCGGCGATGTGCCGTTCGGCGAAGCGCGTCGCCGGACGGCGCGCTTCGAGAATCGCGGGCGAGGCTCTTTGAGGGTGTTTGCGCACTCCTCGTCCGGAGTCTTTGCGCGCACGACGTTGGATGCGACTCCAGAGTCTGGTGCGCGAGCCGAATGGGTCGTCGACTTTCTCCCGGTTCCCGACGGCGGTTCGGAGTCGCTCGACTTCGAGGAAGCCGTCACCGTCGAGACGACGGGCACGCGCGACGAACAGACCATGATGTTGCACCTTCGCGGACGCGGCTTCTCACCGCGGTGCGCCCTACCCGCTGAGCTCGACTTCGGGACCGTCCTGATTGGTGACACTGCCTTCCGTGAGGTGGAACTCACCAACTCCTCGGGTGCGGCTATCAGCGTCGATTTGGAGCAACCGCTCGACGCAGACGGCCAGATTTTCTCGTGGGAGGCAACCCAGGTCGACGTGCCCGCCCGGTCATCCGGCCGCGGCCAACTCCTCTTTCGCCCAACCGAGGAGCGGGCGTACTCGGCGATCGTCCGCGGGCGTATCGGCTCGCTTTGTCCGTTCTCCAGTATTCGAGTTCGTGGTCGGGGCGCTGCTTCATTGCTCACTTGGGAACCGCGTGATGTCGATTGTGGCTGGGTACCCTTGGGGGAGACCAAGCGCGTCTCGCTGACGTTCCTGAACAGCGCGGCGACCGGTGTTTCAGTCACGAACTTCACGCCGCTCGGCTCAGCTGAGGCGCCAACTCAACCCCTTCTCGTACCTGCGTCCGGGAGCGCGACCACCTTCGTCGCATGCCGCCCCCGCGCGCTCGGCTCGGAGACAGGTCAAGTGCAGTTCGTCACGAGCCTCGCGTCCACTTCCCAAGGCATCGTGCCGCTCCGAATGAAAGGAGGCGGCCCGCGCATCGAGGTTCAGCCCGTGTCACTCTCGTTCGGCCGAGTGCCGTGGCACGCCGACGGAGGCCAGACCACCAGGAGGCTCTCCATTCGCAACGCGGGCGCGCTGCCTGCTGACGCAGGGACCGATGGCAACCTCCACTTGCTGTCCGCTGCCGGCCTCGACTTTGTGGGGGTTGACGGCGGAGGTGTTGCTGCCGCCGACGTCGTGTTCTCGCTGCTGGACTACGATGCCCAGCGCGGACTAGCTCCCGGTGAACGCGCCACTGTCGACGTTCACCTGTTCGCTCCAACGACTGGCGCCCTCTCGTTCTCGCTGGCTGTCCCCTCCGATGATGGGGTGCGTCCGGTGGTCGAAGTGCCCGTCAGCGCATTTGCGGTCGCGACGCCCCCATGCTCGCTGAGTGTCACTCCGGTCGCGCTTCAGTTCGGGCTCCTCGCTGACGGAGAGAGCCGAGACCTGGGGCTCTTGGTCCGGAATGATGGCGTCGCAGCCGACGCGGTATGTTTCCTCTCTGGGGTCGACGTTGCGGCGTTCAGCGCTGCTCAGGGGTTCGAGCTCGTCGGCGGCAGGATTATTTCCCTTGAACTCCAACCGGCCGCGGCGATCGCGTTCACGTTGAGAGCTCATGGGCTCGTAACGCCGGGGCTGAAGTTGGGGCAGCTTCAATTCGAAGTGTCGGACTTGTCTCAACCGCAGCGCTCGGTTCCGCTCTCCTCGTTCACTTCGCCGCAGTGCGCGATCATTCAGCCCGCTCCTCTCGACTTCGGCCTGGTGCCAATCGGATGCAGTCGAACCCGCGTCGCGACCGTCTACAACGTCTGCGCAGGCGACCAATCGGTCCTCGGCGCCTCTATCAACGAAGGAGGCTTCGCCGTTGATGCTGGTGTCGGCACGTTCGGAACTGCCCAGTCCACCAACATCGCCGTCACTTTCACGCCCACCGACGCGGGTGTGGTGGACGCGCTCCTGTCCGTACAACTGCAGAATGCGGTGCGACTGGTCGATGTCGCCGCCGAGGGTGTTCCCGCGCAGCAGCAAACAGAGAGCTTTCGCCAGCCCGCCATTCGCCAGTTGGACTTGATGCTTGCCGTTTCGAATCAGGGCACCATCGAATTCGACGATGGCGGCCTGCGTGCTGACCTCATCGACGACGCGAGGGCGCGACTGGGTGCCCTCGTTGCCCGGCTGAATGATGGTGGTCTGGACCTCCATGTTGGCGTTGTGTCGGCCGAGTGGGATCGCGCTGTGGGTGAGATCAACACCGTGCCGTGGGAAATGGGCGGCCTCATCCACTTCGCGGATGGCGGGGCCAATGTTCTGACCTCATCGAGTTCGCTGGCGACGGATGTGGCCGCACTTGCGCTGGAGGCCGTCTCCCACGCCAGCCAAGGCTCGACGGCGGGTGACACCGCGTACTTCGAGGCCATCCTGCGGGCACTGAGCCCGCCGCTCAGTACTTCAAGCAACGCTGGCTTTCGTCGCTCGGGAGTTCAGCTGGGAGTGGTCTCGTTCGCCCTCTGGGGAGACTTCTCGACGCACTACCGGGTCGACCCACCCTGGTACTCGTATCCTGCGCCCGTGGGCATCGCCCTGCCGACCAGCTACTACTGGGGGCGCATCAGTTCTGCTGGCGGTGGGCCACCCTTGGTGACGATGAATGCTGTCGCGACGCTGCCGGGGTTGCCCGATTGCCCTGAACCGCACATTGAGGACCCTGGAAGCCGCTTCCGCGACATGGCCCAGCTCTCAGGCGGGGTCGCAGTCGATGCCTGCGGTCCGTGGAGCGCGGCGGTGGACTCGCTCGAGCAGACCCTCACGGCCTTCAACAGGCGATTCATTCTTCGAGGCGTCCCCGACGTCAGTGCTCCGATGGTCGTTCGCGTCGATGGCTCGCCCTTGCCCCCAAGTCAGTGGACGTACGACCAACAACAGGGGGCTGTCACGCTGGGTCTCCCGCCTCCTGCTGGTGCGACGATCGACGTGACCTACATCCCTTCCTGCGACTGAAGCGGGGAGATGGGCCACATAAATGTAAACTAAGCGGGCGTAGTTTTCGGTGCGTCCGTCGGCTGCTTTGGGTCAGTACGCCTTGGCGATTTGGGCCTGGTAGCGCGCCACGATCTGCCGCCGTTTGAGCTTCATCGTCTGGGTCAGCAACCCGTTGGCCACGGTGAAGGGCTCATCGATGAACAGGAACTTCTTCGGCACCTCGTACGAACCGAAGCGGCCCTTGAGTGACTCGATGAGTTCCTTCGACACGCCCTGCTGCAGGTCTTCCCGAAGCACGAGGGCCCGGTAGTCGGTCTCGGCAGGCAGCCCGTGGTGCTCGGCCCAGGTCTTCGCCGCCGCCGGGTCGACCACCACCAGCGCGACGCAGAACGGCCGCCCGTCTCCGAAGACCATGGAGCTCTGCACCATCGGGTGCAGCTCGAGGGCTTCCTCCATTGCCGCGGGAAAGACGTACTTCCCGTTCTCGAGCTTGAACTGGTCCTTCAGGCGGCCGGTGATGAACAGGTACCCGTCGGCGTCGAAGCGTCCCCGATCGCCGGTGCGCAGGCCGCCGTCGGCCGTCATCACCGCCGCGGTCGCCTCCGGCGTGTGGAGGTAGCCCTTCATCACGAACGGCCCGTAGACGACGATCTCCCCGTCCGTGGCGTCGGCCTCTACCGCAGTGGCATCGATCTCCACGCGCACCGACTCCATGGGGCGACCCACGCTGCCTGATCGATGCGCCGCCGGACAGTTGAGCGTGATGCCCGGCGAGGTCTCGGTCATGCCGTAGACGTCGTAGAGCGGAATGCCGACGTCGAAGAAGAACTGCGACAGCTCCGGGTTCATCGCGGCGCTCCCGGTCATGACCCCTTCCAGCCGGCCACCGAAGCGCTCCCGGATCTTCGAGAACACCAGGCGGTTGCCCAGGCGCAACTTGAGCGCGTTGATGCTCGAGCGCTGGCCCTTCTTCTGGAGCTCGCGGGCGCGCCGGGCTGCGTCCAGCGAGGCCACGAAGAGCGCGCGCTTGATGCCGCCGTCCTCGTTCATCCGGGTCCACAGCGCGTTGTAGATGCGGTTGAACACCCGCGGCACCGCGAGCAGGAAGGTCGGCTTCACCAACGCGAAGTCGCCCAGCAACGTGTCGAGGCCGCCCACCAACCCGATCGATCCGCCCAGCTCGGTCCAGGTGTGCAGCTCGCCCATGCCGTACACGTGGGCCCACGGGAGGATCGAGAGCGTGCGCGACTTCTCGGTGAAGCCCGGGAACATGGCCCGCCGGCCGTAGTGGTTGGACACCAGGTTGTGGTGCGTCAGCTCGACGCCCTTCGCGTCGCCGGTGGTCCCCGAGGTGTAGATCAGCACCGCGGTGTCTTCCGGCGCCGGCTGGATCGCCTCGACGGGCTGCGCGCGGCCGAGGGCCTCGAGGGTGTTCTCCCCTGCCCCTTCGATCAGGATCACCTTCTTCAGCGCCGGCAACCGGGCAAGGATCGGCTGGAGCTTCTCGAAGACCTCGGGCTTGGAGACGAAGAGCAGCTCGATGCCGCTGTCGCGGATGATGTGCTCCCAGGTCGCGACGAGCTCGGCTTCGTACATCGGCACCCAGCACGCGCCGCGACCGAGGGTGGCGAAGTGCGCGATCGCCCACTCCAGCCGGTTGTTGGAGATGATCCCCACCGTGCTGCCGCGCCCGATCCCCTCCTGCGCCAGGCCGCCGCGCACCGCGTCGACCCGCTTGCCGAAGTCGCGGTAGGTGATCCACTCGTAGCGCGGTCCGGGCAGCGTCCGCGTGCCCAGGAACTCGCGGTCGGGGAAACGCTCAACGGTGCGTTGGAGGAACTGCACCAGGTTCGTGGGGCGGTTCGCGTCAGTCATGCCTCAAGCGTACGCCTCGGGTTGCGCGACGCCAGCGGTCCTGATGGCCACGCATTTCATGCGCCGAGCAGGCTCACCTCCGTGGCGCTCGCCGAGGGCGCTTCGGCACGGGCTGCGACTTCGACGAGAGCGCGGCGATGAGCGCATCCGCGAGCCAGTGGAGGTGCTCTCGGCGTTCGGCCAGCGCGTCGGCGGCGAGCGGGTCGCCACCCCACATCGGGGCGAGCACCGGGGCGTAGGTGAAGGTGTTGATCACCGCCGCCGAGATATCGAGGAAGAAGTGCCGGGCCGAGAGTGGTCCGTTCGGAGGCGCGACGCCCGCAAGGGCCGCCTCGGTGAAGCGGAGCATCGGCTCGAGATTGCGCTGAATGAACGGGTGGAACGCGGGGCTCCCCACCACCAGCGACTGCACGAGGCGCGGGTACCGCCGGTGCTGCTCGATGAAGTCGAGGTACGCATCGACCAGCGCGTGCAGCCGCTCGGCGAGGGGCGCGTCGGACCGGAACGAGCCCTCGAGCGCGGCACGGTGCGCCAGGTAGTAGCGCTCGAGCACGGCCTCGAAGAGCTTCTCCTTGCTCCCGAAGTAATAGAAGACGAGCGCCTTGTTGACGCCGGCGTGCTCGGCCACGTCGCGCACGCTGACCCCGTCGATCCCCTGCTCCCCAAACAACTCGTCCGCCGCCTCGAGGATCTGGCTGGCGGTCTCACCTCGCGGCGACGGCTCCATAAGCGCAGCCCATACCTCGGTCGCGAAAATTTGACCACTCGGTTTGACCGAACGGTCAGGACTCCTCTACGAGGCGCCCATGAACCTCGTCCCGAGCTTTCGCAGCACGACCGTGAAGGGTGGAGAAGTCGTCAGCCGCTTGCTGGCCGCCGAGGGGGTGACGAAGTGCTTCGGCATCGTCGACGGCTCGTATTTCGGCTTCTACAGCACGCTGAAGACCAACGGCATTCAGCTGGTGACGCCGCGCCACGAGACGAGCGCGGTGCACATGGCCGCCGCCTACGCGCGGGTCACCGGGAAGCTGGGCGTGTGCATGGCCAGCAACGGCCCCGGGGTGGCGAACGCCCTGCCCGGCGTGGCCGTGGAGAATGCCGAAGGCAACCGGGTGCTGTTGATCACCAGCTCTCGGCGTCACTCCATCGTCGAGCCCGATCGTGGCGGCACGTACCAGTGCTTCCCGCACACCGCGGTCATCGGCCCGATGGCGAAGCTCAGCGTGCACGTGCCTTCGCTCGACCGCGTCGCGGAGATCACCCGCAAGGCCCTCCGTGCCTGCTTCACCGGCCGCCCCGGCGTGGTGCACCTCGACATCCCCGAGGACGTGATGAACGCGGACGTCGAGCCGAACGCGGCCTGGTTCCGCCCTCCGGAGAAGTACCGGGTCACCGGCAGCTTCGCGCCCCGCCCTTCCGACGTGAACGCCGCCGCGGAGTTGTTGCTCTCGGCGAAGAAGCCGCTGATCCATGCGGGCTCCGGGGTGATCCACGCGCAGGCCTTCCGGGAGCTGGTCACCGTGGCCGAGCTGCTCGGCGCCCCGATGACCACCAGCTGGGCCGCCCGGGCCGCGGTCGACGAGCGCCATCGCCTCGCGATCCCCATGCCCTTCCTCGACGCCCTCTCGACGGCGCGCAACGAGGCCGACGTGGTGCTGGTGCTCGGTTCACGCCTCGGGGAGACCGACTGGTGGGGCAAGCCGCCGTACTGGGCCAACCCCGCCGAGCAGAAGCTGATCCAGGTCGATATCGATCACGACGTCCTCGGCAACATCCGCCCGGTCGACGTGGCGGTGCAGGCCGACGTGGCGGAGTTCCTCCGCCTGCTCGCCGACGCCCTGCGCGCCCGGGCAAAGCCCCAGCAGACCGCGGAGTGGGTCGGCTCGCTCAAGGCCGCCGTGGCGAAGCGCCGCGAGTCCCTCGACAAGATGCTCACCAAGGACAGCATGCCGATGCACTCGGCGCGCGTGCCCGGCACCTGCCAGGAGGTCTTCGGTGACGACGCGATCCTGATCATCGATGGCGGCAACACCGCGATCTGGGCGAACTTCTTCACCGAGTCGCGTACCCCCAACAGCATGCTCTCGACGCCGAAGATGGGAATGCTCGGCGCCGGCTGCGCGCAGGTGCTGGGCGCGAAGGTCGCGTTCCCTCATCGGCCCGTGTACGCCATCATCGGTGACGGTGCGATGGGCTTTCACCCCCAGGAAGTGGAGACCGCCGTCCGCAACGAGCTCGCGGTGATCTGGGTGGTCCTCTGCGACAAGCAGTGGGGCATGGTGAAGATGAACCAGCAGTTCGCGCTCAACCCGATCAAGACGATCGTGCGCCGCTCGCTCCCGCCCGACGAGACGATCAACGCTGATCTCGGGGAGATCGAGTTCGACGTGCTGGCTCGCTCGATGGGGGCGTACGGCGAGCGCGTCTCCGACCCGGCCGGGCTCAAGGGCGCCCTGCAGCGCGCGATCGCCACCGGCAAGCCCGCGGTGATCCACGTCGACGTCGACCCCGTCGCGCACATGTGGGCGCCCAACCTGAAGTCGTTCAAGGACATGCACGCCGAGCCCAAGGCATGAGCCGGACGATCTTGATCACCGGCGCGGCGGGCTACGTCGGCCGGCTGCTCACCCGGGCGTTGATCGAGCAGGCGCCGGAAGGCACGCGGATCATCGCCACCGATCGCGTCTCTCCGCCGAACGTGGCGGGCGTGACCAGCCAGGTCCTCGACATTCGCGACGAGAAGCTCGGGGCGTTGCTGAAGACGGAGCACGTCGACGTCGTGGTGCACCTCGCGGCGATCTAGAACCCGCCGAAGGTGGCGACCAGCGAGTTCCTCCACGACGTGGACGTGAAGGGAACCGAGAACGTGGTCCGCGCCTGCCTCGAGGCGGGGGTGACGAAGTTCGTCTACACCAGCAGCGGCGCGGCCTACGGCTACTCGGCGTCGAACGCGCCCCTCCTGCTCGAGGAGCACCCGCTGCGGGGCAACCGCGAGTTCGCCTACTCCTGGCACAAGCGCCTGGTGGAGGAGCTCCTCGCCCGGTACCGCGTCGAGCACCCGGAGTTGCAACAGCTGATCTTCCGCGTCTCGACCGTCCTCGGGCCGGACGTGCACAACACCATCACCGATCTCTTCGAGCGGAAGGTGGTGGTGGGCATTCGCGGCGTGGACACCCCGTTCTGCTTCGCCTGGGACCAGGACGTCGTGCAGTGCCTCGCCGCCGGGGCGCTCACCGATCGCACCGGGGTCTTCAACCTGACTGGCGACGGCGTGATGACCCTGCGCGAAGTGGCCGCCGCGATGGGCCGTCGGTACGTGGCGCTGCCGGAGCAGGTCCTCCGCTTCGGCCTGGCGCAGCTCCACCAGCGCGGCCTGAGCGAGAACAGCGAGGAGCAGGTGCTCTTCCTGCGGTACCGGCCCGTGCTCGGGAACTCGCGGCTCAAGACCGACTTCGGCTTCACGCCGCGCAAGTCGTCCCGCGAGGTGTTCGAGCTCTACCGGCGCAGCCGCGGTGCTCCCGGCGGGCGTTGAGACTGGGGCCTTTTGGGCGCAGGCGCCACGGCCCGAGGGTGGTAGCTGCCTCGCTCTTTGAGAGACCTCGTTCTCCCGCTGCTGCTGTTGGCGGGCCTCGCGCCGGGGCTGGCGCGCGCGGACGCGGTGGACCTCTCTGCGCTGCTGGGCACGACGGCCGACCCCTTCGACGTCATGCACTTCCTCTCGCGTCGCGACCTGCACGACGTCGCTGACGAGCGGTGGAACGCGTACGGCCAGCTCACGTACATCTCGAGCTGGAAGCTCCCCTTCCAGGCCGGGTACACGAACCTCAACGGCAGCACGAACTCGTTGCTGCCGAGCGCCGAGCAGAGCTTCACGCTGTCGGCGACCCTGTACCTCGGGGTCAAGCTCTGGCCGGGCGCCGAGGCCTATTTCGGGCCGGAGGTGATCGCCGAGCGCCCCTTGTCCCAGCTCCGCGGCATCGGCGGCAGCATCCAGAACTTCGAACTCCAGAAGACCGGCGGCGAGGCCCCGGCGGCCTATCGGTCGCGCATCTTCTTGCGGCAGACGATCGGCCTCGGCGGCTCCCGAGTGGCCATGCCTTCCTCGGCGATGCAGCTGGGCATGACGGTCGACAGCCGGCGCATCGTGTTGACGGTCGGCAACTTCAGCGTGCTCGACGTGTTCGACAAGAACACGTTCAACAGCAACACCCGCCAGCAGTTCCTCAACATGGCGTTCATGACCCACGCCGCGTGGGACTTCGCGTCGGACGCGCGCGGGTATTCCTGGGGTGGCACCGCAGAGATCATCTGGGACGACTGGTCGCTCCGGTTCGCCCACATGAGCCCGCCGATCAACCCGAACACCCTGCCCGTCGGCCTGGCCACGCTCGATCGCTACTTCGGCCAGCAGATCGAGTTCGCCCATGCGCACTCACTGCTCGGTCAACCCGGCGTGGTGCGGGTGGTCGCCTACCGCAACCGGGAGATCATGGGCCGCTTCGACGACGCCATCGCGGCGTTCCAGGCCGACCCGCGCATGAACGCGACGACCTGCGAGGGGTTCAACTACGGCTCGCAGAACGCGGGCGCTCCCGACCTGTGTTGGGCCCGCAAGCCGAACCTCAAGATGGGCATCGGGCTGAACCTCGAGCAGCGCCTGACGAAGGAGCTCGGCGTCTTCTTCCGCGGCATGTATTCCGACGGCGAGACCGAGGTGCAGGCCTACACCTCGAGCGATCGCGCGATCTCGGGCGGCGCTCTCTCGCAGGGCGCTCTCTGGCACCGCCCCGCAGACCTGGTGGGCATCGGCGCGGCCGTGGCGTGGATCTCCCGGACGCATGGGGAATACCTGCGGCTCGGGGGCATCGACGGGTTCATCGGCGACGGCAATCTCCGGCAGGCGCCCGAAGCGGTCTTCGAGCTCTTCTACAGCCTGAACCTGTTGCGGGTGCTGTGGCTGTCGCTCGACTACCAGTTCCTCATGAACCCCGCGTTCAACGCCGATCGCGGCCCGGTCCACCTCTTCGGCCTGAGGCTCCATGCCGAGTTCTGAGCAGCGCCTCGGCCGCGGGTTCGCGCTCGCGCTGATCGCGTGCCTCCCTGCGTCGCACGCAACAGCCGCCGACCCCGCACAGGGCTTCGCGCTCGAGCGCTTCACGCCTTCTCCTGCCGGCTCGCGCTGGTCATTGCTCGACGATCTCGCGACGCCCGACGGGCTGGGTGGCGCCATCGCGATCTCCACGAGCTACGCGCGCAACCCGCTGGTGCTGGCAGTGCCCGGGGGCGCTCCCCTGGCGGTGGTGTCCGACCAGGCCTTGGCCGACATCTC
>JBBRUE010000093.1:0-12909 GCA_038248085.1 Myxococcales bacterium
CCTGCAGAGCGATCGCAACAACTGCGGTGGCTGCGGGACCAGCTACGGCGCCGGTCTCAGCTGCCAAAGCGGGGTCTGCCGCTAGGACGGCAGTTCGGAGGGCTCCCGCTGGTCAGCGCGGGCCGAACGACGACAGCGCGAAGAAGGCGCGGATCTTGTCGTTCGTTTCCCGCAACCGCGAGCTCAGGGTGCGCACGAACGTCCACAGCAAGGTGGACGCGAGCTCCTTGTCGGTGAACATCACCTCGTCGAGCTTCTCGCGCGACAGCTCGTAGAGCAGGCAGGTGGTGTGCGCGATGGCGTCGGCGCTCCGCGGGCCCTCTTCGATGAGGCTCATCTCGCCGAAGTATTGGCCCCGCTCGAGGATCGCCAGCGCCTCCTCGCCGATGCCCGGCACCATCTTCGAGATGCGCACCTTGCCCTCGACGATGATGAACATCGAGGTGCCGGCCGCGCCTTCCTTGAAGATGTGCGTGCTGCCCGCGAACTTCGCTTCGTGGAGCGCGGCCGCCAGCTTGCGCAGCTGTGCCGACGTCATGCCCTCGAACAGCGCGACTTTTCTCAAGATTTCGACGTCCATCAGCGGTAGTTCGTAGCACAGCGAAACCGAACTCCGAGTTTCTGCATCTCACGGCGTCGTCACCCCCGCCTCTCGTTCGAAGGAGCAGCACTCATGGAGACCAGGAAGGTCGTCATCGTCGGCTCAGGCCCCGCTGGCTACACCGCCGCCATCTACGCCGCCCGCGCCAACCTCGCGCCGGTGGTGTTCGCCGGCGGCCCCGCAGAATCGGACGCCCGTCGCGTGCCCGGCGGCCAGCTGATGATCACCACCGAAGTCGAGAACTACCCCGGCTTCCCCGAGTCGGTGACCGGCCCCGACCTCATGGAGCGCTTCCAGAAGCAGGCCGAGCGCTTCGGCACCGTGGTGCACATGGAGAACGTGGTGAAGCTCGACCTGAGCAAGCGCCCGTTCCACGTGAAGGGCGAGACCCAGGAGTACCTCGCCGAGACGGTGATCATCGCCACCGGCGCGTCGGCGAAGTGGCTCGACGTCAAGGGCGAGACCGAGTTCATGAACCGCGGCGTGTCGGCCTGCGCGACCTGCGACGGGTTCTTCTTCAAGAACACCGACGTGATCGTCGTCGGCGGCGGCGACACCGCGATGGAAGAGGCCAACTACCTCTCGAAGATGTGCAGCTCGGTCACCGTGGTGCACCGCCGCGACACCCTGCGCGCCTCGAAGATCATGCAGGAGCGCTCGCTGAAGAACCCCAAGATCCGCTTCTTCTGGGACGCGGCGATCGAAGAGGTGGTCGGCGACGCGAAGGGCGTCAACGGCGCGATCCTCAAGAACCTCAAGACCGGCGACACCATGAAGGTCGAGGCCAAGGGCGTCTTCGTGGCCATCGGGCACATGCCGACCACCGAGCTCTTCAAGGACACCCTCAAGCTCCAGGCCAACGGCTACCTCTGGGTGCAGCCGGGCACGTCGAAGACGTCGATCGAGGGCGTGTTCGCCGCCGGTGACGTGAGCGACGCGACCTACCGCCAGGCGATCACCGCCGCGGGCACGGGCTGCATGGCCGCCATCGAGGCCGAGCGGTGGATGACCGAGCACGGCATCGGCTGAACCGCGGGCTCAAGGCCGGAAGCAGCCGTCGCTCAACCGGTTCATCCCGGTGGTGCACGCGAGGTACCCGGTGCTGAACGCCGCGCGGGTCTCCGGAGTGCACACCGGCAACTGCTCGACGCAGTCGAAGTAGCCCTGCAGCGCGGTCTCGTCGGCCGGGCTGCACGCGTTCATCGACGCGTCGCACGACTTCGCGTCGAAGGGCGCGGCGGGCAGGGTGCCCTCGGCGAAGCACGCGGCGTGGCGTTGCCGGTAGCTGGTGTTGAGCGCCTGGGCGCGCTTGCACACGTCGACCGTGCAGGCCGACACCGACATCACCAGCAGGAGCAGCACCGCGCGCACGGCGCTCACGCTCGCACGGTCTTCAGCGGAGATCGAGGTGACGCTGGCCCCGGACGCTGGCCCTCTCCCCCGGAGGGGAGAGGGGGCGGGTGGCGGCGGAGCGATGGGTCTCGCGCGCCTTGCGGATCACCTTCCGCGGCGGCCGGCACGAGTCGAGCGCGAGCAACAGCAGCAGGAGCCCCAACGCCGCCGCCTTCTTCACGCCGCCTGCTCGGCCGGCGCCTCGGCGGCCGGCGCGACCTCGTTCGGTTTCTGCGCCGCGAGGATCTTCGCCGCGAGGGCCTCCAGCTCCACCGGGTGCTCCCGCATCCACTCGATGGCGCGCTCGCGGCCCTGGCCGATGCGCTCGCCGTTGAGCGCGTAGTGGCTGCCGGCCTTCTCGACCAGGCCCAGCGTGGTGCCGAGATCGATCGCCTCGCCCGCCCGGCTGATGCCGCGGTTGTAGATGATGTCGAACTCCGCCTCCTGGAAGGGCGGGGCGACCTTGTTCTTCACCACCTTCACCTTGGTGCGGGTGCCGATGACGGTGTCGCCGTCCTTCAAGTTGCCCGCGCGGCGGATCTCGCAGCGCACCGAGCTGTAGAACTTCAGCGCGTTGCCGCCGGTGGTGGTCTCGGGGTTGCCGAACATCACCCCGATCTTCATGCGGATCTGGTTGATGAAGATGATGCACGTGCCGCTGCGGCTCACCGCGCCGGTCAGCTTGCGCAGGGCCTGGCTCATCAGCCGCGCCTGCACGCCCATGTGCGCGTCGCCCATCTCGCCTTCGATCTCTGCCTTGGGCACCAGCGCGGCGACCGAGTCGATCACCACCAGGTCCACCGCGCCGGAACGTACGAGGTGCTCGGTGATCTCCAGCGCCTGCTCGCCGGTGTCGGGCTGCGAGATGAGCAGCTCCTCGACGCGCACCCCCAGCTTGCGCGCGTAGCCCACGTCGAGCGCGTGCTCGGCGTCGATGAACGCCGCCACCCCGCCCAGCGCCTGCACCTGCGCGATGGCGTGGAGGGTGAGCGTCGTCTTGCCCGACGACTCGTTGCCGAAGATCTCCACCACCCGCCCGCGCGGAATGCCGCCCACGCCCAGCGCGCGATCGAGCCCGATCGACCCGGTGGGGATCACCGCCACCGGCTGGATTTCCGACGCGTCGCCCATCTGCATCACCGCCCCCCGCCCGAACTGCTTCTCGATCGCTGCCACCGCCGCTGCGACTGCCTTCAACTTCTCGTTCAACTTGCCCATCGTCCTGCCTCCCCACGAACGCAGCGGGGTCCATTCCCCGCGGCAGCCCGTGCGCAGAGCAACGCGCGTGCCCGGGGGCCGCGCAGTCACCGCGGTCCCCGCCGGCCGCGCACGAGGAGGGCGCGCGGACGCCGCACCGCGCTTCGCAGCCCCTGAGAGTCGCGGTCAATTGCTCGTGTCTGGTCGCGCGATCGTCGTTACAAGTCGCCCCTCGTGCTCGACTCACCGGAGATGGCAGCGGTCGTCCTGGTGGCAGCGCTCGTGGTGCTCCGCTTCCAGGCCTGGCGCGCGGTGCTCTTCCTCCGCCCCGAGGCCGTGCGCGTCGAAGTCGAGACGCCCGCCGACGTCACCCAGGTGCCCGGCGAGCTCGACGACGCGTGGGGCGAACTCCAGAAGCTGGGCTTCACGTTGCTGGGCACCCACAGCGAGAAGAGCCCGCTGGCGCCCCTGCGGCTCTTCCTCGACGCGGTGCACCCCGCGCACCCGGTGGTGGCCTCGCTCACCCTGGGCCCCGACGAGGAGGACCACCTCGTCTTCCTCACCCAGAGCGCGCGCGGCTTCGTGCTCACCGCGAACTACCGCCGCCTCTCGAGCGAGGTCCCCGGCGCGTACCTCTCAGGCGGTCTCGAGGGCGCGAGCGCCGAACGGTTGCTCAAAGCGCACCTCCGGCGGGTTCCGGAGATCGGCCCCCCGAAGGTCCTCGCGACCCTCGATGCACGAGTCGACGCCGCCCGCGAGTGGTTCGCGCGATCGGGAAAACCTGAGTTGCGTCAACAGCATGCAGTTGGACTGTTGTGGACGCTGGGCGCAGTTGGCATGGTGGGCGCCGCTTTGTTCAGGCTCATTGCCTGACGGGATCGACACGACACGACATGAAGAGCGCATCGAAGCACGAAGAGATCTACTTCCTCGCAGGCAAGCGGACGGCGTTCGGCACCTTCGGCGGCGCGCTGAAGGACCTGTCGGCCACCGACCTCGGCGTGGAAACGGCGAAGGCCACCCTTTCGCAGGCGAAGGTGAGCCCTGATGACGTCGACCACGTCATCTACGGCAACGTCATTCAGACCAGCCCCGACGCCATCTACCTCGCGCGGCACATCGGCCTGAAGGCCGGCGTCCCGATGAACGTCGGCGCGCTCACCCTCAACCGGCTCTGTGGCTCCGGCTTCCAGGCGTACATCAGCGCGGCCGAGATGATGCTCACCGAGCAGGCGAACTGTGTGCTCGCCGGCGGCACCGAGTCGATGAGCCAGGCCCCCCACGTCGTCCGCGGCGCGCGCTGGGGCATCCCCCTGGGCAAGGGCGGCCTCGAAGACACGCTGATGCAGGGGCTGTTCGACACCTACCCCAACATCCCGATGGGGATCACCGCCGAGAACCTCGCCGAGCAGTACCAGCTCACGCAAGACGAGGTCGACGCGTTCAGCCTCTCGAGCCAGCAGCGCTACCAGGCCGCGCACGAGGCCGGTCGCTTCGCCGCAGAGATCGCCCCGGTCGAGCTGAAGACGAAGAAGGCCACCACGCTCTTCCAGAAAGACGAGCACCCGCGGCCGGAGTCGACGCTCGAGGGCTACAAGAAGCTCCCCAGGGTCTTCAAGAAGGACGGCGTGGTGCACCCCGGCGCGGCCTCGGGCATCAACGACGGGGCGGCCTCCGCGCTGCTCTCGACCCGCGGCTGGGCCGACAAGAAGGGCCTCAAGCCCATCGGCCGGTTGGTGAACTGGGCGGCCGTCGGCTGCGACCCGCGCATCATGGGCATCGGCCCGGCGCCGGCGATCCGCAAGCTGCTCGAGCGCGCCGAGTGCAAGCTCTCGGACATCGATCTCTTCGAGGTCAACGAGGCCTTCGCGCCGCAGTACCTCGCGGTCGAGAAGGAGCTCGGGCTCCCGCGCGATCGCACCAACGTCGACGGCGGCGCGATCGCCCTCGGGCACCCCCTCGCGGCGTCGGGCGCGCGCATCACGCTGCACCTGTTGTACGAGCTCAAGCGTCGCGGGGCCCGGTATGGGATCGGAAGTGCGTGTATCGGTGGCGGGCAGGGCATCGCAGTTCTCGTGGAGGCCATGTGACGAACGTTCTTGATGCGAAGGCACTGCGTGATCGCGCCAAACAGCTCGCAGAAGAGCGGCGCGCCGAGCGGAAGAACCGCAAGCGCAAGTGCGCCCTGTGCGGCACGGAGGAGTCCGACAAGATGCCCTTCGTCGCCCACCCGGACGGCCTCGGCCCGTCGTGCAAGGAGCCCTCGCTGTGTGAGAACTACCGCGCCCGGGCCGCGCTGCCCCGCTGAGCTGATCCGCCGTCCCCGAGTCGCGAGGAACCCGTTGAGCTGCGGGCCTGAAACGGGCATGTCTGCCCCGGGTCCCGTCGCACGGGCGTGACGGCTCCCATTCCTGCAGCACAGGCCGGGAGGGACCCCGGCCTCACAGCAGCCCGGACTCTGGGCGAGGCAACACGATGGCCATGGTGCAATTTACCGGTGTGAAGGTGTTCTCGACGACGCTGGCTCGAGATCGCGAAGTGATGGGCGAGAAGATCACCCAGTGGATCAAGGACAACCCGACCCTGGAGATCGTCGACAAGGAGATCACCCAGAGCTCGGACAAAGAGTTTCACTGCGTGACCGTGACGCTCTTCTACAAGCTGAAGTAGGTCGAGAAGGAGCAGACCCGATGGCCCAGTTCAACTTCCGCATGCCGAGCATTCGCAGCGCAGCGGGGGCCATGGCCATCGGGGTCATCGTCACCTCCATTCTGGTGGCGGTGATCAAGCCGCTGGGCGGCTTCGTGGCCCTGGTGCCCGAAGCCGTGCTCAGCGGCTTCGTCTGGCAGCTCGTCACCTACGCCTTCGTCGAGGTGTCGCCGATGGGCGTCATCTTCGGGGCGATCATCCTGTGGAACCTCGGCGGCGTGGTGGAGATGACCTGGGGGCGCAAGCGCTTCTTGTGGTTCTCCTTCGGGGTGACCGCGCTGGCCGCCGTGGCGACGGTGTTGCTCGCGCTCGCCGTGCCCTCGCTGATGCGCCAGCCTTACCCGGGCGGCATGGTGCTCACCGGCTCGTTGTGGGTCGCCTACGGGCTGCAGATCGGCCCGCGGCAGACCAACTTCTGGGGCGCCCCGGTCAGCGGCAACGTGCTCGCCCTCATCGGCGCGGGCTTCGTCTTCTTGAACGCCGCCTTTGCCGGGCTGTCGACCGTCATCCCCGACGCGTTCGGGTTGTTCTTCACCTTCCTCTACATGCGTGGCGCCCAGCCCAGCGTGCTGTGGCTGCGGTTCCGCTCGTGGCAGCTCGATCGAGATCTCAAGAAGCGTTCGGCGCACCTCAAGGGCATCGACGGCGGCCGGCGCAACGTGGGCGGCGACAGCGACAAGTACCTGCATTGACGTGCGGGTCGTTGCTGCGTCACAACGGGTGACGATGTTCCGTCCCTTCCTGCTCCTCGGCCTGCTGGTCCCCTCGTTGTCTTTCGCGTGGGGCTTCGACGGGCACCGGCGCCTCGCCTCGTTGATGCAGGACGCGATCCCCCAGGGGCACTGCCTGCGCACCTGGTTCTCGGCGCGCCAGACCACCGCTCTGCAAGACAAGGCGTGCGACCCCGATCGCTGGCGGGGCACCGACGCCAACGAGTGGCCGCGGCACTTCCTCGAGATCGATTGGGTCACCCCCGCCGCGAACTACCCGCGCGACTATGGGGCCGTGGTGCAGCTGCTCGGCGATCGCAGCGCGAAGTCGAACGGCACGGTGCCCTGGCGCGTCGAGGAGAAGTACCTCGAGCTCGTCGCCGCCTTCCGCACCAGGGACGCCACCGCGATCCTCAACGTGGCGTTCGTGCTCTCGCACTATGTGTTCGACAGCTTCTCGGTGCTCCACGACACGAAGAACGCCGACCCCAACAACGGGCTCCACGCGCGCTGGGAGTCGGACATGCTCAACGTCGCGTCGAACATCAACGGCATCACCACCCTGACGGCCACCTGGTACGGCACCGCGGGCCGGGCCGACCCCCGCTACAACATCTTCGACGGCGTCCTCGCCGGGAACGCGCTCGTCGCGCAGCTGGTGCAGGCCGACCTCACCGCCAACGGGAGCATCGCCACGCTGTACTCGGGCACCCGCGAGCTCACCGCGCGGCGCTGGGGCGACGGCGTCACCGTGATGTCGTCGATCTTGTGGACGGCGTGGGCCGAGGCGGGGCGTCCCGAGCTCCCAGGCTTCGCCACCAGCTGCTCGCGCGAGGCCCCCGCGGCGGAGATCGTCATTCGTGGCTATCCGCCCGCCGGCGGGTTTCTCCACGCGCCGGATGCGGGCGTGCCTGACGCGGGCGTCGACGTCGACGCGGGGGCGGGTGGTGGCGCGGGCGGTGCCGCGGGTGGTGGTGCGGGTGGGACCGGCGGTGGCGGTGACGTGGTGGAGCCGATGGGCTGCACCTGCGCCTCGGTGCCGGCCGAAGTGATGGTGCTGCTCGTCGCGGGGTTCGCCCTGCTCCGCCGGCGGCCGGAGCGCTCGATTCCGCGCGGGTGAGGGGACTGCTGGAGCGACAGGGGGCCGCGCCCGGCCGCCGCAGGAGCGGGCCTTGAACCTCGACGCCGACGCGCTCGCGTAGCGCCTCTCGGCCGGCCCGCGTCTGCGGAGCTTCTTCTGGAGGGGCTCGTCATCGCCCATACCGGGTGCGCCAGCTGATGGCGCGCGCGCTTCGGGTCGAGCAGCAACGCGTACGGGTGCTCGGCAGGCGCCCTGCTGCGGTCGCGGAATGAGAAGCACAACGCCTCGAGCGCGCAGGGTTCACGACGGCGGATCAGCAGTGTCCTCTCCTTCGGCCGCGCGGCACGCCACGCACCGTGACTCGGGCGCTCAGCGATGACGATGGGGGCTCGGTACAGCTCTGGCTGCGTGGAGGTGCACTCCCGGCTGGGGTCTCCAGACGCATACCCATTGGTGACAAATGGGCGCGAGGCCGTGCTTCGGAGATCGCCCCTGTTTGTCACCAATGGGTATGCGTCCCGCGACCCCGCGGCGAAGGAGCGAGTCGAAGGAGAGCCAGGAGGACCCGTGCCGCGCTGTCCGCCACTCCTGAATTCGGCTAGTGCCCCAGACCGGTGTCCCGGTCCGCCCTGAGCCTCACCCTCGCGCTCGTGCTGCTCTCGTCCTGCCGTGACCAGGAGGCCGAGGCCTACGCCCGCGCCGAGCTCCAGTACCGCGCGCTGCTCGACCAGGCGGTGCGCCCCGACGACGCGCGCTTCGATGGGGTGCTCGCCGAGCTGGCGAAGGTCACCGCGACCTCGAGACACTTCGCCGCGGCCCAGAAGCTCCAGCGCGGCATCGAGGCGGGCCGCAAGAAGAAGGTGCGCACCCCGCTCGCCCTCGGGGCCAACGGCCGCCGCCCGGAGCAGCTCGAGGCCCAGCTCGCCGCCTGTGCCCGGCTCGCCGAGCTCGCCGGAGCCGACGGAGGCCTCGACCGCCGCACGCTGGAGGCCCTCGAGGCGTGCCGGTTCCGCGCCGAGAAGATGGAGCTCCAGTTCTCGCACGGTGACGAGCACGTCGACGGTGGTGACGGGCCGTGACGAGTGACCGCGATCTCCTCGAGGCGCTCTTCGTGCAGCAGCTCGGCTTCGCGCCGGCCAGCGAGGTGATGGCCGCGGGCGCGCAGTGGCTGGTGCAGCGGGAGGGCGGGGCGACGCTCAAGGACGTGCTGCGGTCGCGCGGGCTGATCGACGAGAAGCAGCTGCGCCTCGTCGACGCGCTGGTGAGCGAGGCGGTGGCCGCGCATGGGGGCGACACCACCATCACCCTCGACAGTCTCCCCCAGCGCTCGCAAGCCAGCCTCACGGGGCTGGTCGACACCCTGCGCTCCGGCGAGACGCCGGCCCCGAAGCTCGAGCTGACGTCCACCTCGTTCGACAGCCTCGAGACCCCGGAGAACATCGGCGTCGAGGCGCGCGGCCGCTACACCTTCGACACCGGGCGCAAGGGCCGCCTCGAGGAGCTCGGCCGGGGAGGCGCGGGGCGCGTCATCGTCGCCCGCGATCACTTCCTCGGCCGCGACGTCGCGATGAAGGAGTTGCACCGCGAGATCACCCAGAACGTGAAGTTCGACACGCTCCACGTGCACAACCTCGAGTCGCGCTTCCTGCGGGAAGCCCGCGTCACCGGGCAGCTCGAGCACCCGGCGATCGTCCCGGTGTACGAGCTCGGCCGGCGGCGCGACGGCACGCTGTACTACACCATGCGCCGCGTCCGCGGCCGCACCCTGGCCCAGGCGCTGGCCGACGCCCCCAGCCGCGAGGGGCGGCTGACCTTCGTGCCCGATCTCCTCACCGCGTGCCGCGCCGTCGCCGCCGCCCACCACCGCGACGTGGTGCACCGCGATCTCAAGCCGCAGAACGTGATGCTCGGCCCGCACGGCGAGACCTACGTGATGGACTGGGGCCTCGCCCGGGTGATGGGCCGCGCCGATCGCACCAAGAGCAACGTGCAGCTCGCCCCCGATCTCACCGGGGGCCGCGATCTGGGGCCGGTGGGCACGCCGTCGTACATGTCGCCCGAGCAGGCCCTGGGCAACCGCGACGAGCTCGACGCGCGCTCCGACGTGTGGGGCCTGGGCGCGATGCTCTTCGAGATCCTCACCGGGCGCGCCCCCTACATCGGCCGCAGCCCGTGGGACGTGCTCGCCGAGGTGCGCTCGCGCCCGCCGCCGCCGGTGCACTCGCTCGAGCCCCTCGCGCCTCCCGAGCTGGTGGCCGTCTGCGCGCGCGCGCTCGCGTGGAACCGCGACCACCGCTACGCGAACGCCGGTGAGCTCGCCGCCGAGCTCGAGGCCTTCCTCGCGGGACGCCGGGTGCAGGCCTACGACTACTCGTTCCGCGAGGTCGGTGGCCGGGTGCTCAAGCGCCACCGCGGCAAGGCGCTGCTCGCCGCGGCCACGGTGGCGACGCTGCTGGTGATGAGCGTGCTCTCGGCCGTGGGCGTGCGCCGCGAGCGCGACGAGGCGCGCAGCATGGCCCGCTTCTTCCTCGCCGACGTCGCCCCCACGCTCACCGACGTGCCCGGGAGCAGTGACGTCCTCGAGCAGCTCTCGCACAGCGCCCTCGAGGCCTTCTCGCGCGACGTCGACCCGGTGCACGGCGCCCGCGACGATCGCCTGCTCCTCGGGCGCGCGTGGAGCGACGTCGCCCACCAGCACTGGCGGTTGGGCCAGCGCGACCGGGTGACCGAAGCCCTCGACCAGGCCGAGCGGGTGCTGACCCCGCTGGCCCTCGCCTTCCCCGACGACGTGGAGGTCCAGGCCGCGCAGGTCGAGTACGAGGTGTGGCGGGCCGACCGCCTCGTCGACGACGGCGCCGAGGTCGAGGCGCTGGCGCAGGTCGAGGCGCTGGTCGACCGCGTGCGCCGGCTTCAGTCCGTGACGCCGAACTCCCCGGCGGTGCTCTCGGTGCAGACCCTGGTGCTGTCGCGCGTCGCGCTCGCGCGCGCCAGCCAGGGCGAGTCCCGGTTGGCGATCGAGATCTCGCGGCGCGCCCGCGACGCGGCCTGGGCCCACTACCGGGTCGCTCCCGATGACCCGCGCGCAGCCATGTCCGTGATCGACCAGGCGAACGACCTGGCGAACGCGCTGTTCAGCGATGGCCAGCGCGCCGAGGCGCTGGTCACGCTGCGCGACGCGCTCGCCCTGGCCGCGAAGATCCGCGCGCGCCGTGACTCCCGGGCGTTGCAGGGGAGCCACGCCTCGTTGTTCGCCGTGCTGGCCCGCGGCCTCGACCCGGTCGATGACGCCGTCGAGCGACGCGGCGCGATGCGCGAGGCCCGGCAGCTCCTGGGCGATCTCCTCGCCGCCGACACCGGCCGCAACTACGAGCTGACCGACATGGTCGAGCTCGCGGTGATGGACGGCGACTTCGACGGCGCGTGGGTCTGGGCGGCGCGCCTCGAGGCACAGCAGGCCGGCGCGGAATACGACGAGGCGCTCATGAGCGCGGCCTTCGCGACCGGGCGCGACGAAGTCATCCGCGAGCGCGTGCGGAAGGGCGCTTCGAGCCCGACGGCGGTGGCCCTCTACGGCGCGTTCGTCGACCTGTTGGCAGGCAACGATCAACTCGCCCGGGCGCAGCTCGCGCGGTGCCTCGAGCTGCAGTGCGGCGGCGCGGTGGTGTGGCAGCCGACCGCGGTGTTGCACCGCATCGAGGGCCGGCACGACGCGGCGGCCGAGGCGTTGCGCCGGCTCGCGCTCGAGCACCCCCGCAACATCGGCGACACCGCGGGCCTCACGCGGGGCCTCGAAGCGCTCGCGGCGTCGTTGAAGAGGGGGGCACCGTGAACCGGGAGCCGCCCGTGACTGAGCCCCGCAGCGCCGACCTGCTGCTCGCGGTGCTGGGGGTGCAACTCGGCTACCTCTCACCCGAAGACGCGCTGGGCGCCGCGCGGGAACTCGCCCAGCCCGGCGAGCGCCGCAGCCTCAGCGAGTTCCTCGTCTCCCGGGGCTTTCTCGACCGTGCCCGCGCGCAGGTGCTCGAGCGCCTCGCCGCCCGGGCCGCGGCCGAGGGCGGGGGAGACGCCGCGCAGACCCTCGAGCTGCTCCCCTCGAGCGTGCGCAACCTCGCGGCGCAGAGCCGCAGCGCGCCCGCCTCGGCCCACGAGGTGCGGGTCGGGGTGGTCGACGAGCAGCAGCACCGCTACTTCGCCGCCCCCCGCGCCGATCGCCCGCCGGCCGAGCTCGGGCGCGGCGCGCTCAGCCACGTGGTGTTGATGCACGACACCGTCATCGGCCGCGACGTCGCGTGGCGAGAGCCGCTCGAGCCGTCGCCTGAACACGACGCCCAGCTCGTCGACAGCGCGCGGCTCCTGTCCGGGCTGGATCACCCCGCCGTGGTGCCGGTGTACGAAGCGGGCCGCGGTGAGAAGGGCGTCTACGTCACGCAGCGCCGGGTGGGCGCCCAGACCCTCGCCGAGGCGCTCACCGCCGCGCGCGGGCTCGAGGAGCGGCTCGCGCTGCTGCCGGCGCTCCACACCGTCGCCCAGTGCCTGGCCCGGGCCCACGAGACGGGCGTCACCCACCGGGCGCTGTCCTGCGCGCGCGTCTCGCTGGGCCGCTTCGGCGAGGTCTACGTGCTCGGCTGGGGCGCTCCCCTCCCTGAAGAAGAGCGGGCCGAGGCCCAGCTCACCGACCTTCGGGGGCTGGGGGCGATGCTCCACGAGGTGGTGACCGGCCTGCCGCCGCCGGTGATGGGCGCGGTGCGCACCCGCGGTGCGCCGGACGACCTGCTCGGGGTGTGCCGCGGCGCGCTCGCGGGCCTCGGTACGGTCGAGCAGCTCGCCCAGGAGCTCAAGGCCTTCATCGACGGGCGCCGCCTCGGCAGCTACCGCTACTCGTCGTGGCAATTGCTCAAGCGCTACGTGCAGCGGCACCGGCTCTTCAGCGTGATGGCGGCCAGCGCGCTGCTCCTGGTGTCGGTGGGGGCGGCGACGGTGAACGCCCAGGTGCGCGAGGAGCGCGATCGCGCGCGGCTCTTCGCGCGCCGCTTCCTCGACGACGTCGCGCTGCGGCTGCGGGCCCAACCGGGCGTCGAGCCGCTGCTCGAGCGCGTCACCGCGGCGGCGCTCCAGCACTACGAGCGCACCACCGAGCTGAGCACGGCCCCGCGAGAAGAGCGGGTGCGGGTCGCGCGCGCCATGGCCCGCCTCGGCTCGGTGTCGCTCTCGTTGGGCCG
>JBBRUE010000094.1:0-12876 GCA_038248085.1 Myxococcales bacterium
CGATGGGCAGGCCCTTGGCGATGAGCTTCGCCTTGGAGATGTCCGCCACCGACTCGAGCACCGAGCCGACGACGCTGTTGTCGAGCGTGTCGCTGGGGTTGCAGGCGTAGCCGACGCCGCGATCGGACATGCCGCTGAAGCCGTAGACGATGCCCGCCCAGCCGATGGTGACGAAGGCCGGCCCGGTCTCAGGCACGTGGCGAATGGCGACGGTGTGTTTGTAGGCGGTGTTCGCGTCGAGCAGCGAGAAGTGGTGGGCGATGAAGGGCGTGCCGGCGGCGGTCATCGAGCGGCGCACGGCGATGGCCACCGGGGGCGCGCGGGTGCGGCCGTCGGTCAGCTGCACACGGCGCACGTCGCGGCGGTTCACCCCGGCGCCACGGGTGGTGAAGGCGATCTCCTCGTCGCGCATGAAGCTGGCGCGCGTCGGGGGCGGGAGAAGGATGAGCTTCTTGTCACCCGCACCGATCACCAGCGTGGTGGTGATGCCCGCGGCGAGCGGGGGCGACGGGGTGAGCACCACCTCGAGCTCGGTGGGCGAGCGTTCGGTCATCACCAGCCCCGGGCTGTCCTGGGTGTAGAGCTGGTTGTCGAGATAGATGCGCACCGTGGCAGGGTCGACGCCGTCGACCTCGGTGAGCACGAGGCGAATGGCGGCGGCCGGAGCGAGCTCGACGGCGGTGCCGAACACCTCGGGGACGTAGGGCTCGAGGTGGCCTTCGCCCGACTCGTCGATCGTCCCGTCGCTGTCGTTGTCCACGCCGTCGGCATCGGCGCCGACGAACTCCACGCTCTTGATGAGCGGCGCGCGCGCGAGGCGAATGGCGAGGGCCACGCCGCGCACCGCGAGCACGGTGTCGACGAAGGTGTTGAGGACGAGGATCTGATCGTAGGTGAGGCCCGAGCCGTCGGCGATGCCCTGCAGCTCCTCGCGGGTGGCGCGGTTGAGCGAGCGCTCGATGTTCTTCGCCGAGTCGAGCATCAGCTCGTAGGCGAAGTTCCCGTTCTGGTACCGCTCCGCCGCGTACTCGGGGAGAAACGACGCGATGTCGGGCTGCTCGCGCGAGAGATAGGGGAAGAGCGAGTTGGTGAGCAGCGTGGTGTAGAAGCTGCGGATCTTCGAGCGCAGCACCGTGCCGTGAGAGAGGCCGCGGTCGTACGGCGAACCGCGGAGTTCGATCAGTTCACGGGTGGGCGGCTTCTTCAGCGGGCCGCAGGCGACGAGCGCAGCGGCCAGACTCAGCGACAGGAGGGAGCGGGGGGTCAAGGCGCGCGCACCCTACCCGCGCCGTCGCCCATCACAACGCGCCCAATGCGCGAACATCCGTACACATCTCGATGTCTTCACGCAGCGCGTCACGGACCGAGGGGAAGCGTGTCCGTCCCCGTTGCAGCAAGACGGGCGGGGTCGAGGACGGTCGTGCCGGGTTCGAAGGAGGTCTCCGCCGTGAGCCAGAGCACGACGGGCCGAAGGGTCACGGGCGATCCGGGGCCGAGATCAGCGCGTCGAGCGCGGACATCGCCGACCACCGCTGACGCCGCGCCTCACCGGGTTCCACCCCACAGCCGGAAGCCGCCGCTGAAGGCGTTGGCGTTCGAGCCGATGCGCACGTCGGGCCCCAGCGCGGCGAGCCTTCGCGCATTGCCGCCGCCGACCACGATGGTGTCGGGCTCGAGCGCCGCGCGGAAGAGCCCGATGACTTTCCGCACGTGCTTGCGCCACTTGCGCTTCCCGAGCCGCTCGAACCCCCGGAGGCCGACGTAGTCTTCGTAGGTGCGGCCCTTGCGGTACGGCAGGTGGCCCAGCTCCATCGGCACCACGAGGCCGTCGACGACCATCGCCGAGCCCATGCCGGTGCCGAGGCCCAGGAAGAACATGCGCCCCCCCGGGTCGCTCCCGAGGGCCTGCATGGCGGCGTCATTGACGATCTTCACCGGCGCACCGAATGCCCGGCTGAAGTCGAAGCCCACCCAGCCATGCCCGAGGTTCTTCGGCTCGGCGACGATCGCCCCGCGAACCACCCGGCCGGGGTACCCGATGGAGACGGCCTCGTAGCGCCAGTCGGCCACCAGCGCCTCGACCCCGGCGACCAATCGACGCGGCGTCAACCCGGGGCCAGATTCGAACTTGCGCGGCTCGTCCGCCCCGGTGGCCAGCGCCTTGACGTGGGTGCCTCCGACGTCGAGCACCAGCACCTTCATGACGGGGTCGTCCAGCCGCCGAACTCCGCCGCGAGGCGATCGACTTCGATGGGGCCCCAGGTCCCGGGCGCGTACTCGTGCACCGGGCTCACCTCGCCCAGCACCGGAGCGACCACCCGCCACGCGGCCTCGACGCCGTCTTCGCGGGCGAACAAGCCCTGGTCACCCAGCATCGCGTCGTGCAGCAGCCGCTCGTAGGGTTCCATCTCGTCTCCGGCGCGATGCACGGCGAGGAGTTCTGCCGCGGTGCCGATCATCGCCTCGCCCGCGGACTTCGTGCGCACCCCCAGGGCGATCGCGACGTCGGGGCCGAGCCTGAAACGCAGGTAATTCGAGTGCCCGGCCCCTCCGAGCGCTTCACCGAACACCGAGCGGGCCGGCGCGTGCAACTCGACCAGCACCTCGGTACAGGTCACCGGGAGCCGTTTGCCGGCGCGTACGAAGAAGGGCACCCCGGCCCAGCGCGCGGAGTCCAGGTGCAAGCGCACGGCGGCGAAGGTCTCGACGCGTGAATCGCGCGCGACCTCGGGCTCGTCGCGGTACCCGCGAAACTGGCCCCGAACGATGTCTTCAGGGCCCAGGGGCCTGATCGACGAGAGCAGCCGCGCCTTCTCGTCGCGCAGCGCCTCCCCGTGCGCCTCGGCCGGCGCATTCATCGCGATGGAGGCGATGACCTGCAGCGCGTGGTTCTGGATGACGTCGCGAATCGTGCCCATCTCTTCGTAGAACCGCCCGCGGCCCTCGACCCCGAACGATTCGGCCATGGTGAGCTGCACCCGCCGGATGACGTCGCGGTTCCACAGCGGGGCGAGGAACGGGTTGCTGAAACGAAAGTAGAGCAGGTTCTGTACCGGCTCCTTGCCGAGGTAGTGATCGATGCGGAAGATCGATGACTCCGGGAAGACGCCCAGCAGGGTGCGGTTGAGCGCCTGCGCCGAGGCGAGGTCTCGGCCGAAGGGCTTCTCGACCACCACGCGCGCGCCCCGAGCGCACCCCACCCGCTCGAGCCCGCCGGCCACCGTGGTGAAGAGACTGGGAGGGATGGCGAGATAGTGGACGGGGTGCTCCGCGGGACCGAGTTCGGCCCGCAGGCGCTCGAAGGTCGACGCCTCGTGATAGTCGCCATCGACGTAGCGGAGGTGCGCCGCGAAGCGCGCGAAGAGCGCCGGGTCCACCGCCGCGCCACCCACGCTGCTGCGCGCGCGCTCGAGGAACTGCTCACGCGTCCACCCGCTCTTCGCGACGCCGATGACCGGCACGCCCAGGTGACCACGCCTGTGCATCGCGTAGAGCGCGGGGAGCACCTTCTTGTGCGCGAGGTCGCCTGAGGCCCCGAAGAACACCAGCGCGTCCGCGGGGAGCGTCATGGCTTCTTCTCGGCGTGCCCGCCGAACTGAAACCGCATCGCCGAGAGCACCTGGTTGGCGAACGCCCCCTGGCCCTGCGAGGCGAAGCGCTCCGACAACGCGCTGCTCAAGATCGGCGCGGGCACCCCCTCCTCGATCGCCGCGGCCAGCGTCCATCGGCCTTCACCCGAGTCGGAGACGCGGCCACCAAACTCCGCGAGGTCGGGGCTCCGGGCGAGCGCTGCGGCGGTGAGGTCGAGCAACCACGACCCGATCACGCTGCCGTGCCGCCAGGTCTCGGTGATCGCCGCGAGGTCCAGGTCGTACTGGTAGTGCTCGGGGTGACGCAGCGGCGCGGTCTCGGCGTCGGCACCGGCCGGCCGCTTGCCCGCGTTCGCGTGGCGCAGAATGTTCAGCCCCTCGGCGTAGGCCGCCATGACTCCGTACTCGATGCCGTTGTGCACCATCTTGACGAAGTGGCCGGCGCCCGACGGGCCGCAGTGGATGTAGCCCTGGGTGGTCGTGGGCCCCTGGTGCCGGAGGTCGGCCGACGCGGCGTCGAGGCCCGGCGCCAGCGACCGGAAGACCGGGTCGAGGCGCTGCACCACCTCCGGCGCACCACCGATCATCAGGCAATACCCACGCTCGAACCCCCACACGCCTCCCGAGGTCCCGACGTCCACGTAGTGCAGGCCCTTCGGGGCCAGCGCCTGCGACCGGCGAAGGTCGTCCTGGTAGTGCGAGTTGCCGCCATCGATGAGCGCGTCGCCTTCCGCGAGCAGGGGCACGAGCTGCGCGAGCGTCGCGTCGACGACCCCCGCCGGCACCATGATCCATATGGCGCGGGGCGCCTTCAGGCCGGCGACCAGCTCGGCGAGCGAGCCGGCCCCCCGAGCCCCGTGCGCGACCAGCGCGTTCGTCGCCTCGGGGTGCAGATCGAAGACCACGCAGTCGTGACCCGCGGCCAGCAACCGCCGCGTCATGTTCGCGCCCATCCGTCCCAAGCCGATCATTCCCAGTTGCATGTGGTCCTCCGGTGTTCGAGTTGAGTGGCGGCGAGGTCGATCAGCCGACCGTTCGGCTCTGCAGTTCGAGTTCAAGCGGTGACCGAGATGTCGAAGTCGACACCTTCCCATCGGCCAGCGGCCCAGTGAAAGGTGAACAGCACGTGGGTGCCCACGGCCAGCGCCGCCGTCGGCAGGTCGAGGAGGTGGACCCCGAGGCCCACGTCGCGCGTCGGGGTGTCGCTCGCCGTCCCCCAGCCATCGACGCTCCAGTGAACGACGGCCGCCGCCAACAGCTCGAGGCGGAGCAGCTGGCCCTGTGAGATCGCCTGGCGCCGGTGATTGAAACGCCAGCTGACCTGCCGCGATTCCACGTGGTCGACCTGGTAGCGGCGCACCGGCTGGGGCGGCATGTCGAACACGCGGCCGTCGGCCAGCGAGCGACGGAGCTTCACGTACTCGGCGTGCGCCCAGACCAGCGGCATCGCCGAGCCCGAGGGCCGGCCGAAGAACAACTCCTGCTCCGGGCGATCGGCGGCGTCCCACACCTGCTCGGGCAGCATGCCCCCCTCGTTGGCGAACGACTCGACGGTCGTGCTCAGGGCCTCGGCGACCGCGAGGTGGCCGGCGGCGAGCTCGTAGTGCGCGCGCTCGGCGGTGAGCAGCGGCCACGGCCGGCCGCGCCCCGTGCCATCGAATGGTGCGCCGTCTTCGTGCTCGCCGTAGCCGTCACCGTTGTAGCGACGCCACGCCGGGCCACCGGGCAGCTCGGTCTTCAGCAGCGCGTCGACGACCTTCACCGTGTTGAGGATGCGGGGATCGTCGGCCGCGCGAAGCCCCAGTCGCACCAGGGCCAGCGCGTCGGGGCTGACCACCTCTTCGGCCAGCACTTCGCCCGCGCCGGCCTCGCGATTCTTCAAGGTCACGCGGCCCCGCAAGGCGAGTCGGCCGTCGTCGGCCGTGGGGGGTTCGATGCGCACGTAATAGCCGTCCACGCCCACCCGTCGCGCCAGCTCGGTGCCCGTGACGTACGTCCACCGCTCGATCGCCGAATTCCACGCGTCGGCCGTCTCGCGCAGATAGCCGGCGAGCGCCGGCTCGTAGACGTCGGCGAGGTCGGCCGCGCACAGCAGCGCGGCGATCTCCACGGCGAGGGTGAACGGCGAATACCCGGCGTCTTCTTCCCAGCGGTCCTGCGGCGTCGCCGGCCCGTTCTTGACGAGGAAGCCCGCGGCTCGACGCACCATCGGCCACAACGTCGCCAACCCGCCGGGCTGCAGCGCGTGCTCCCGGAGGGCGAGATCGACGAGGAGAATCGGGAACCCCGTCTCGTCCATCTGCACGCCGTTCCAGTAGGGCGTGCCGTCGAGCCACATGTTCTGGGGCCAGTGCCCATCGGCCTCCTGGGTGATGGCCAGGTAGTGGAGCGTGCGGGCCGCGTCGGCGTGCGCGCCCGCCGCGAGCAAGCCGCCAGCGCTCTCCACGAGGTCACGGGGCCAGACGAGGTGGTACCCGCCGAGATCGCCGTCACCCTTCGAATCCCCCCAGGGGATCGACAGGCTCGCGATCACGCTGCCGGGGAACAGCGAGGACTCGTGGGTGCGCATCACCGCGGTGGACACCCGGTAGAGATCCCGCGGGCCCGGGGCAGCGTGCGCAAGAGGACGGAGCGTGTCCTGCCAGTGCTGCCAATCCCGGCAGTAGTGCGCGGCCGCGTCGTCGAAGCCGTCGAACAAGCTCGCGGCGACCCGGTGGGCCGCTTCGCCGAACGTTCGCCCGAAGCCGAGCGCCACCACGAAGCGCCCCTCGCTGCCCACCAGGTCGAGTTCGCCGGTGAGCGCGACGTTGCCGTTCTCCGCACGCTCGAAGGTCGACCCCAGCCGCTTGTGCTCGGACAGTTCGCGCCACCCATCGGACGACCCGACGAAGCCGACGGAGCGGGTCGCCCAACCGCTCGAGCAGGCGAACGCCAGCGCAAAGCCCTCGCGCTCGGCGAAGAGCATCGGCGCTCCGCGAAATGCGCCGACCCAGGCGGTGTTGCCGGCTCCGTGGTTCCCGAGGTGCGGCGCCAGCAGCGCGAACAACCGGTAGTCGGCCAACGACCCCTCGAGGGCGGTGAAGGTGACGCGTTGGAGCAACACCTCGCGGCGCGGGTCGGCGATGATCTCCTTCTCGAGGCGATAGCGCCCCTGCGTGCAGGTGTTCGTCACCCGGAAGGCCGGCACGCCCGCGCTGAAGGTCTTCGTTTCGTGCCGGGTGTGGCGTTTCTCCTCGGAGAAGAACGTCGCGCCGTCGGTGACGATGAAGCCGAGATCGCGGGTGCAGGCCTGGTCGACCTGGGGCGAGTAGATCTCGTTCAAGATGCCGTGGCTCAGGGTGAACCACAGCTGGCCGCGCAGCCCGAGGGCCGTGCCCACCCCGCTCTTCGCGCTGGAAGTCCATCGTGCGGCGGTCCCGGGCCAGCCGGGGGCGATCGAGGGACGATTTGTCACGGGCCTCCTCGGCTTGGCAACGCGGCGAGATGCCGGGTGTCGTTCTTCCTGACGACGCGGGCGCAGGAGGCTACTGCAGACCCGGGTGAACGCCGCGACGCGTGGACTGGTGGGGCGCAAGGCCACGTCACACCGGCATCAGCAGCACGCTGCCTCGCGCCGTGGCGCAGACCCGCTCGGCCACGTGCGTAGCGAACAAGCCCGGGGCGCTCCGCTCACGGACGCCCACGATGATCAGGTCAGCATCCGCGCCCCGCGCCGTGTCGAGGATTCCCTCGACCGGATCGAATCGCTGGGTGACCCGGACCGGACCCGGGTGCCCCATCGCGGCGAGCTCGCAGCTGAGCGCCTCCTGCTTCCCCCGGGCGAGCGCTCGATC
The DNA here is from genome assembly GCA_038248085.1 of Myxococcales bacterium. GTDB lineage: Bacteria > Myxococcota > Myxococcia > Myxococcales > Myxococcaceae > Archangium_A. The sequence goes on from JBBRUE010000094.1 coordinate 7,424, forward strand.
GTCGATGGGCTGGAATGCCATGCCGGCAGCGACCCCTGCGGAGACGATGCCCGGCATCGCCAATTCCTCGTTGTGCACGACCGTGAGCGTGGCCTCGACCCTCGCGGCGAGCGCGATCGCCGCGCGAATGACGGGCCGCTTCGGGTCTTCGAGGTTGCTGGCCACCACCAGTCCGTCGCTTCCGCGAACCGGCCGGGCGAGCAATACGGGGACCCCCGCCCCCGTGGCGAGACGGCCCACGGTGTGGCCGTTCCACCCGAGCGCCCCGGGCACCACCAGCAGCGCCACACCCTCCTGAGAGCAGACGTCGATGAGGGCCTCGACGCCGGGCGGACAGAGCACGACGTCGATGCAGGGATCACCTCGCTTCTCCCTCCACGCCGCCCAGCGCGCCAGCGAGCGCGCCTCACGCCTCGCCCGCCGGAGCCTCTCAAGCCCGTCCGCCACATTGGCCTGCGGGAAGATCACGTTGGTGTGCAACCCGCCCGACCTGGAGAGCTTCACGAGGGTCAGCTCGGCGCCGAGGAGCATGGCCAGCGCCTCGGCCCGCCGTGTCGCGTCTCCCATGCCCATCCGCTCAGGGTGCACGAGCAAGATCCGCTGCTTCGCCTGCCTGTCGGTCGGCTTCATGAGGCCAGCGTGCTCGCTCCGCCATCAGTCGATAATTACGAATTACGTTCAAACTCTGTTGCTTTAAAAGACAGCCGGTCGCCTTCTCGCCACGCGAAGTAGATGATCGAAGGCACCGGCCCGCCGCGGATCGAGGCGGCCTCGGGTGACGCGTGGGGGCGCCACGGGGCGTCGCCCTCGCCTGCGGTCAACCGGAGGAAGCCCTCGAGGCGCTCGTTGACTGACGAGAGCTCGTCCACGCGGAGTCGAAGGCGGTTGCACGGGCGGACGGCCTCGACACCGCGCAACCGACCAGCGGCACCAGGAGCAGCGTTCGCCACGCGGTCGTCATCGCCGAGTTCCTCCGATGTCTCGTCCGTTTGCAGCGCCGCCTGCGTTCGAGCCGCGACCGCTCAACCCAGCGCCGGACCGGGAGCTTGCGCCCACGATGAGCCCCGCGCCCCGCTCCGCCGCGGCGAGCGCCACCTCGTCGACGAAGCCACCGACGCGGAGCACCAGTCGCTCGACCCGGAATTCAGAGCCCAGGGTCGCCGAGAGCCAGGCCCGCGTGGCGCGGTCGGTCGCAAGCCAATGAGGCGATCCAGGTCGACGCTCCTGCGATGGAGGAAGCGCCCGGAGACCCGCGGGCGTTTTTCCAACACCCGCACCACGTGAAGCTCGGCCCCAAGCGCGACGCTGATCGTCGCCGACCGCGAGGACCGCGTTCTCGCCCAGTGGCTCGCCCGGCTCGCGCCCGCGCCGCTGCCGCCCCTCGCACCGCTCTCGTCGCGGAGCGCCGCCGCAGAAGTGCTCAAGGTCGTGGGCGACCTGGCCCGGGGCACCACGTCCGGCGCAGCGCGCATGCAGGGCCTGACGCGGATCCCGGAGATCGATCTCCTGGTCCGGGCGCTGGGTTCCTGATCGGCCGGAGGAACCACGACTCGAGGCCCTGCCTGAGAGCGCGCCCCAGCGTTCGCGCTTCAACGTCGGTCGAGAGGGCGAAAGGGAACACTTCGCCGACCCTGACTCGACTACACCTGACGAGCCGGCCCACCGTAACCTCCGCGCCATCGCACCGAAGGGAGTTCCGTCTGTCCACCCATCACCCAGACCGCTGGCTGGCTCGTGAAGCCGGAAGGGGGGCCCTTCTTGCCGTGATCGCCGCGCTGCTGGCCGCGCCGGCCTGGGCTGAGGACGGGGGCGCCGAGGTCCTCCCGGGAGGAATCGACGCAGGGCGCGTGGCGGCCGACCCGCGGGTCGCGGGCATCGGGGCCCTGCTGCAGGGAGCCCTCGACCCCGCGGTCGAGGCCCAGTCGCTCTTCGACGTGCCGCTGAGCGACGAAGCGGCGCTGCTGATGGAACGAGCGCGCCTCGGGGCGCTGCTGGCCATGGAGGACGAGCGGACCCGGCCGCGCCCTTCGCTGCACCAGAAGGCCACGCGCCCCGCACCGGGTGCCCCCGACGCGTCGCTGCAGGTGGAAGTCGAGGCGATCGGCGAGGGGCCGTGGACAGCCCGAATCGAACTCGACCGGGCCCGCCTGTCTTTCTACGCCCTCCCCCGCCCCCAGCGGCAGGCGCTGCTCGACGGTCAGGCCCAGCGCTCCGAGCGCGCCCGCCCGCTGGAGACGGCCGAGGCGCAGCGCGCGCGCGAGGCCGAGGCCGAGCGGAAGCAGGCGCTCGAGGCGGCGCGGACCGCGCGCTCCGAGGCGGACCGGCTGGTCAGCGAGGAGCTGGCGCGGGTCATCAGCATCCAGTCGAGCCTGGCCTCGGTAGGGCAACAGTTCGCCGAGGAGCGCGTCGCGCTCGCCGCGCGCCGCGATGGGGTGCTGGGCTGGCAACGCCGGGTCCGTGACGCCCGCGCCGGCCCCCCGGCGGACGCCGACCCGGTCTACGACGCGCTCCGGAAGAGCCTGCGGACGAGCCGGGACGCACTCGGCGTGGCCCTCGATGACGTGGCCGCGCCGACCTCCGCGGTGCCGGCCCTCGGGCAAGACCCGCTCAACGACGTCCCCGCCGACGTTCCGACCGACACCGTGCGGGAGCGGCGAGCGCTCGTCGAAAGAGCGGCTGGGGCCCTGCGGGCGGAGGAGCGCAACCTGCGTGACGCGCGCGCGTCGTCCCTGCTCGAGGAGATCTCGGTGCTCAACGGCGAGCGGCTCGCTCTCCTCGACCACCTCACCGCCGAGAAGCGCTCGGCCATCACCGGCTTCACGCTGGCGGGCTGGGACCAGGCCCGCGCCGAGGGGCGACAGCTCCTGCTCATTCTCCGCTACCACCGGTACTTCGCCACCCAGTTGGTCAGCGGAGGCGAGTCGGCCGCGCTCTCGGCCTGGCGGGTGGGCGCGGTCCTCGTTCCCTGGCTCGCCCTGGCCGCGGTCTTCACGTGGTGGCGCAGGCGGAGCCCGAAGTGGCTCGCCGTCGCCGAGCGGCGCCTCGTGCACGCCGACATCGCCGACAGCCGGGTCTCGCCCAGCCGGCCCCGCCGCGCCGTTCACGTGTTGGTGGGGCTGCACCGACCGCTCGAGTGGCTGGTGTTCTTCCTGGGCTCCATGTGGTTGCTACCGAGCGCCACGCGAGCGCTGCTGGAGGTGCAGCTGCTGACCTCGATGGTTGGCTGGACGCTGGGCGGGGCGTTGATCGTCAACGGGATCAACGCGCTCGCCGCGGGGACGGGCCGCACCACCGCGTCGGAAAGCGTGGGGCGCATCCGCCTGCGATCCCTCCGGCTGGTGGGCCGGGTGGTGGTGGCCCTCGTCCTGGCCCTGGTCGTCAGCGCGCGCCTCGTGGGCGAAGGCACCATCTACAGCTGGGTGTTGTCGACCTGCTGGCTCGCTGCAGTCCCCGTCTTCCTCCTCGTGGTGCGCTGGTGGCGGGACATCGTCTTTGAGCGCGTCGGGCGCGCCCGCCAGAAGACGCCCCTGCAGCGCTGGATGCTCGCCAACCAGAAGGGGTGGAAGAGCTTCCTCGCGGCCACCCTCGGGGCCGTTCAGGTGTTCTTCGTGGGCACCGTGAAGACGGTGCGCAACTGGCTCAGCGGCTTCAACCTGGCGCGGCGCGCCGAGGCCTACCTCTTCAGGAGGGAGCTCGATCGCCTCGCGACGGACCAGGCGCCCCGGGAGACCCGCCCGCTGCCTCCGGCGACGCTCGCGCAGCTCGCGCCCGACGAGCCACCGTCGGCCTGGATTCCCTCGGCCGCCGACGAGCCGCTCCGGCACCTCGAGGAGCGCGCGGCCACAGGCCAGGGGGGCGTCGTCGCCGTCATCGGAGCGCGGGGACAGGGGAAGACCTCGGCCCTTCGGCGCCTGCTGGGCACCCGCGCAGACGCGGTCGTGGCGAGCTGTGCGACCCCGGCCGACCTCGACGCCGTGCGCGCGGCCACTGCCGGCACGGCGCCCCCGGCGCTGGTGCTGCTCGACGACGCGGAGGCGCTGGTGCGGCCGCTGATCGGCGGCCTGCGCGGCTTCGACGAGCTGCTGACGCTGGCCCGCGATCGTTCCCCGCAGACGCTGTGGGTCTTCGCGATCGACGACGTGGCGTGGCCCTTTCTGCAGCGCGCGCGCGACGGCCGGCCGCTCTTCGACGAGGTGCACGTGCTGCCGCCGTGGGCCGAAGAGCAGATCGGCGAGCTGCTCCTGCAGCGAAGCCGGCAAGCCCAGCTCGACCCGACCTTCGAGGACCTGCTCGAGAAGCTCCCGGAGTCGGCAGACGAGCTCGACCGCGTCGACGCGCTCAAGGCCCGCAAGGACAGCTACCTGCGCATGCTGTGGGCGCACGTCCAGGGGAACCCCGGCATGGCCCTCGAGGTATGGCGCGCCTCGCTGGGGGTCGATTCGTCCGGCGTGGTGCGGGTGCGACCGCTCCAGGTGCCCAACCCGCTGGAGATCGAGCGGCTGCCCGACACCACGTTGTTCATCTTGAGGGCGGTGCTCCAGCTCGCGCCGGCCAACGCCGAGGACGTGGCGCAGGCCACCCGGTTGACGATCGAGGAGGTGCGCAGCGCCTTCCGCTTCGGGCAGGCCCACGGGTACCTGTCGGAAACAGGGGGGCGCCTGCGGGTCTCCTGGCCATGGTTGGGGGCCGTCCTCCGGCTCCTCGAGCGCCGTCACCTCCTGGTGAACGTATGACCCCACGCTGCTTCGATGGCTGTGGTCGGTGGCTCACGGCGGCTGGGGTGCTGCTCGCCACCCCCGCGGCCGCAGCCGCAGACGCGCCCGACCTGGGCCGGCTGCTCGAGTTCATTCGCTGGGGAGGCGTCGCGGCGTCCGTCCCGATCATCGTCGGCGCGATGTTCCTCATCCGGCTGGTCGACACCCTCGGCGAGCGGCTGAGTTCAAGGTTCTCGAACCGGCGGCCCACCATCCAGAAGGTCCAGACGACGGGCCGCTTCTTCATCTACATCGCGACCTTCGTGCTGACCGCCAGCCTGAGCGTGCGGCTCGACGCCACGGCGCTCACGGTCGTCGGAGGGGCGCTGGCCTTCGCGGTGGGCTTCGCGTTGCGCGACCTGGTGGCCTCCTTCATCGCGGGCATCACCATCATGTTCGATCGCCCGTTCCAGGTCGGGGACCGGGTCTCGTACGGCGGCGAGTACGGCGACATCATCAAGATCGGGCTGCGCAGCGTGCGCATGAACACCCTCGACCACAACATCATCACCATCCCCAACAACAAGGTGTTCACCGACGTCACCTCGAGCGCCAACTACGGCAACCTCGAGATGCAGGTGGCGATGGATTTCTACATCGGCATGGACCAGGACGCGCGGCTCGCGGCCGAGCTGATTCGCGAGGCGTGCGTCACCAGCCCCTACGTCTTCCTCGGCCAGCCGATCCCCGTCCTCGCCA
>JBBRUE010000095.1:0-12875 GCA_038248085.1 Myxococcales bacterium
AACGACACCACCGCCGCGCTCACCGTGGTGAAGGACCTCTACGACAACGTGATCATCGAAGACGCCAACGGCCTGTCGATGGGGCTCACGCTGACCTGCGCGCCGCAGAACACCGCCACGCCGGGGAGCGCGTGCGTGAAGATGGGCAACACCTTCACGGTGTCGCGCGCGGGCGTCTACAAGATCACCGCGAGCTACAGCGACGGCACCAACCCGGTGGCGACCGCGGCGTCGTACGTCTTCGTGGAAGACGCCCCCGACGTGGAGCCGCCCAGCGCGGCGATCACCAGCATCGTCTACCCGACCGGCGCCTCGCAGATTCCGCGCAACACCAACAGCCGCATCGAGGTGCAGCTCACCTTCGCCGACAACCGCGCCCTGGCGACCGGCGTGCTGTACGCCATCTTCGGGAACAACCCGAGCTGCGTGTCGAACTCCGGCACGCTGCTGCTGACGGGCCAGGCGATGGTCAACGCCAACGCCTCGGTGCGCGTGCCCACCTGCGCGTTTCCGTGGGACGGCATCTCGCTGTTCGCCAGCGTCATCGACGAGGCGGGCAACCAGGGCTTCTCGGCGATGAACACCACGCTCTCCATCTCCGGCGCGGGCATGGGCACGGTCAGCGCCACCAGCGGCTACACGTTGGGCGTGGTGGCGGTGAGCGGCGGCACGTTGCAGCAGGGCTATGACGTGACGTGGGACAACGGGGCGCAGATTGCCTACGTGCCCTCGCAGAACAACCAGCGCATCGGCGCGATGTTGCCGGACCGCACGCAGCAGACGGTGCGCGACATCACCGGCCAGCAGTACCAGCTGAACTCGCAGCCCAACGGCATCGCGGTGACGGCGGCGGGCGAGCTCTTCGTGGGCCGCTACAACAACGGCAACATCGCCTACATCCCCCCGACGCTGCCGACGAACCCGGTGTCGCTGGTCACCGGTCTCTTCGGCCCCGGCAAGCTGGTCTACGACACGCGGCCCCCCACGCCGGTGCTGTGCGCGGCGCGCACCGGCGCTGCGAACTCGGCCAACTGCTACGTCTTCAACGCGGCGACGCCTTCGCTGACGCAGAACTTCCCGCAGCACGTGGTGCCCAACCCGGCGCCCGGCGGTGCCAACACCGAGCTGGCCGGCCTCGCGGTGGGAGCAGCCAACGCGGGCTCGTACTCGCTGTGGCTGCTGTACGGCGGCTGCGGGCTCTACAAGACGGCGACGCTCTTCGACGGCACGACGCCCGCGGCGCCCACGCTCGTCACCGTCACCCCCTCGCTGGGCGGCACCTGCCAGGACATCGCGGCGCTGCCCTCGGGTGACGTGGCGATCATCGCGGGCAACAACGTGATGCGCGTCACGCCGGCGGGCGTGGCGACCGCCATCGTCAGCAACCTCAACCAGCCGGTGGGCCTCGACTTCGCGGGCGGCACGCTGTTCGTCCTCGATACCGGCTCGCAGTCGGTGCTCAAGGTGACGGCGAGCGCCGCCAGCGCGTTCTAAGACTCAAGCGCAGGGCCCCTCCCGGCCCTCTCCTCCCGCGTGGAGGGGAGGGCGTTTCTTTCGCCCTCAACCGCGCACGGCACGGAGCTGCGTGGCCGGGGCGCGCAGCCTGCTACCGTGCCGGGCATGCTCGTCAGCACTCTGGCGGTGATGCTCGCGCTCGGTGGCGGGCCGGCGAAGTCAACGGGGCCCGCGAAGTCGGTGGAGGACGTCTGGCGGCAGCTCCCCACCGAAGGCAACGGGTGCGGTGAGGCGCTCACCTTCGACTACGGCGCGGAAGGCGGCCTGCGGAACTTCGCCTGCCGGGTGGCGACCCTGTTTTCCTACAAACAACTGCTCCGCCTGGCGCCGATGCGGCCGTTCCGCTCGGGCCCGCACCACGGGGACACGCTCGACCTCGGCGCCGCGACGAGCTTCGGCCACTACGACCCGGCCTTCGTGCGCTGGGCAACCACCGCGCTCGTGCCCGCCACGACCAACCCCCGGCTCCGCGAGGAGACGCAGGGCGTGTACGACGCCCAGGCGCGCACCCTCGCGAGGCTCTACTTCCGCGTCTGGCGCGTCATCGCGGCAGACCCGGAGTGGCTCCAGCGCGAGCGCTCGCGGTACCTCGACGCGGTGGCGCGCGGCAAGGGCGCCTGGGCCGACGAGGTGCCCACCCGCTACGAGGAGCTGCTCGCCGGCGACGACACGGACTGGGGTGGTGACGACCCGAACCTCGTGCGGTCGGCGACGATGTGGTGGCTGCGGCGCTCCGCCGATGAGACGGCGGCCCTGTGGTTCAACGGCCTGACCCGGCTGCTGTCGACCTACGACGCGAAGTGGCTCGAAGCGGAGCGCCGCGCGAAGGCGCCGGCGCCCAGGACGCCCACCCGCATGAAGGCCGACTGACGGCCCCGCGCTACCTCGCAGCGCCCTCGAGCACGCCCTTCGCCACGAGCAGGTCGACCAGGCCGCTCAGCCCCGAGGAGATCTCCGGGAAGTGCCGCGTGACGTCCTCGAGCGAGAAGCTTTCCGGCTGCTCGACGAGCCACTCCAGCACCGGGTGCAGCCGGGCATCGACCTCCAGCTCGAACTCTTCTTCGCTCAGCGAGACCATCGCCACGCCGTCTTCCACGCGGAGGAACGCGTCTTCCACCAGTTGGTACGACGGCCTCCCGTCGAGCGCGGCGAAGACGTCACCGGTGGTGAGCGCCTCGACCTCGTGGAGCAACTCGGTCAGCAGCATCGGCGACACCGGCCCGCTCGCCAGCTCGCGCCACGCGTCGTCCTTCAGCAACCGCTTGCGCAGCGCGAGGAGCACCCCGTCGGCCCAGGTCGGCTGGCTGAAGGTGAAGTTGATCGCCAGCGTGTCTCCGCCGGCTTCCGTCGCGTGCCAGCAGCCGCGCGGCACGAAGAGCACCGAGCCCGGCACGAGGTCGATCACCTCCGCGTCGTCGGGCAGGCGCGTGGGAAAGGGCCCCTCGACGTACGCCTCGAGTTCTTCCGAAGCCGTCTGCTGGTTCATCGCGAACCGGTCCGTCGGGTGCCGCACGTGCACGTTGGGGGCGAGCCGCCAGCGCTTGGTGCCCCGCAGCTGCACCACGAAGTTCACGTTGGCGTCGAAGTGCGGGCTGTTTCCGCCGCCGGCCGGCGTGGCGTAGATGATCGACCGCGCTTCGCACCGGGCGGGCAACGCCAGCTCGAGCCGGAGCTGCTCGACCCACTGGGCGACGAGCGGAAAGAAGCGGTCCACGCGATCGAAGATCAGCGCCAGGCCCTCGCCGTACATCGCGGCGGCGGCGGTCGCGTCCACCTGCAACGAGCTGTGTTCATCGCGCTTGTCGGGGAGCGCCACCCGCACCGGCGCCCGGTACGCGCCGAGCAACGAGTCGAGCCGCGCGAACTCGGGGAGGGCAGCCAGCGCGCCGAGCCGCGCGAGGGGGCCGTGAAAGACGAGGTGCCGCTCGGGCCAGTGCTCGGAGATCGCCTCGGTGGTTCCGAAGAGCCGGGAGAGACAGCCACCTTCCAACTCCGTGTCGTCGTGCATCGCGCGCGGGACTGTAGGTCACTGCCGCGAGTAGATCGCCCCGTCCATGACGAGGAACGAATCACCGGTCATGCCGACCGTGGCGATCCACGATGGTCGATCCGCGGGACGAAGCTCGAGCAGGTACCCCTCGAGCTGCCACGTGCCCGACCCGAACGCGCCACCGGCGCCGAACACGTACCGGTAGCCAGAGCTCTCCTTCCACGTCCCCACCAGCTGGTCGGCCGTCGGAGGGGTCAGCGGCGAATACCGCGCTGCGCCGACCTTGAAGAACGCGCCGTCGCCATCGGTGCCGGACTCGAACGCGTCGCTCGAGGTGAAGCCATCGATGCGCTGGGTGATCGTCCCGTTCGCGACCTCGAAGGTGCCGACGCCGGTGCGCCCCCGCTGCGCGCGCTGGCCCTCGAGGTCGAAGAGAAAGCCACCCCCGGGCCGCGGGTTGGTCGCGCAGGTGCCGTCGGGGAGAAAGAGCGTCACCAGGGCCCTCGCCTTGTTGAACGAGTCCATCTGCCATCTCCACCACAGGCCTTCGGGGCGCCCGTCGACCACCGCCGCGGCGGGAATGTCCACGCCCTGGCCGCTGGGGAGAAACCCCGGGCGCCCCGGGAACAGGTCGGGCGTGTGGCCCCTCGGGAGCAGACTGGTGGTGGCGCTGCCGGGGGCGGTGCCGAGCGCGTCGGTGCTCGCCCCGCCCACCACGAGGAGGAGCAGCGTCAGCACCGAGCACATCGCGCAGCTCCCGCCGGCCACGATGAGGATCCAGAAGATCGCGCCTCTGCCCTGCCGTCGTGCCCGCTTCATGCGCCCCACCAGACTGCCAGGGAGCCCGCCGACGAACTCACGCGGTCGGGAGATCCACGCCGTACTCGATCGATGGAGGACATGGAGTCTTCACTTTCAGAGGAGCTTTAGAAGAAGAACAGGAACCAGATGAAGATCGCGGCGAGCACCAGCCCCAGGGCCGCGAGGCCGACGAGGACCAGGAAGCCCTTCTGCGCGGCGGCCCCCTTGACCGGCTCGGCGCCAGGGAGGCTGTCGGCCGACAGACCCCCTTCGAAGCCATCGGCGCCGCGGGGCCTGATCAGGGCGCGTCGCTTCGCCACCGGCGTGCCTTCCCCTACCGCGTCGAGCAGCTTCACCTGGTGGGTGGTGCTCCGCGTGGGCGGCGCGGGCGCGGCTGGCGGCGGAGGCACGTAGACGCGGCGGGGCCCGGTGACGATGTCTTCCTGCACGTCGTCGTCGAGGTCGAGCGTCGAGGCCGGCGCGTCGACCACCGGCTCGAGCGCGGCGATGGTCTCCTTCACCTTCACCGGCTGCAGCGTGGGCTGGGTGGTGTCGGGCTCGGCGTCCACCCGGGGCAGGAGCGGGGCGGTGGTGTCCACCTTGTCGGTCATCGCTGACGCGAGCGTAGCGTTTCGGGCACCATGCGACGCATGTTGAAAACCCACTACCCCTACTACCTCGCCAACGTCGCCGTGTTCGCCAACGAGGGGCTCCCGGTGACCGACAAGTTCTCGGGCATCGTCGCCACGCGGGTGGCGCTGGCCGACGCGCGGGCCATCGAGGCGGGGATCGCCGCGGCCCACGCAGCCCGGGAGGCGATGGCGAAGTTCCCCGCCTACGCGCGCCGCGAGGTGCTGATGCACTGCGTGAAGCGGTTCACCGAGCGCGCTGAGGAGCTGGCCAACGCGCTGTGCATCGAGGCGGGGAAGCCCATTCGTGATGCGCGCGGCGAGGTGACGCGGCTGATCGACACCTTCCGCGAGGGGGCCGAGGAGGCGACGCGGCTGGGCGGTGAGGTGCTCAACCTGGAGATCTCCGCGCGGGCGAGGGGGTACCGGGGCATGACCAAGCGGGTGCCGATCGGCCCGTGCTCGTTGATCAGCCCCTTCAACTTCCCCTTGAACCTCGCGGCCCACAAGGTCGCCCCGGCCATCGCCGCGGGGTGCACCTGGGTGCTCAAGCCAGCGAGCCGCGCACCAGTGGGGGCGTTGATCATCGGCGAGGTGCTCTCCGAGACCGACCTGCCGAAGGGGAGCTTCAGCGTGCTGCCCGCCCACCGTGACGGCGCCGACCTGTTCACCACCGACCCGCGGCTCAAGCTGTTGTCGTTCACCGGGAGCCCGACGGTGGGGTGGGATCTCAAGGCCCGGGCCGGCAAGAAGAAGGTGGTGCTCGAGCTCGGCGGGAACGCGGCCTGCGTCGTCGACGCGGACCAGGGTGGCCGGCTCGATCACCTCGTGGCGCGGCTGGTGTTCGGCGCGTTCTACCAGTCGGGCCAGAGCTGCATCAGCGTGCAGCGGATCATCGCCCGCGAGGCGATCTACGAGGACCTCAAGGGCAAGCTCGTCACCGCGACCCGCGCGCTCGTCGCCGGCAACCCGAAGGACGAGACCACCTTCATCGGGCCGATGATCACCGAGGGCGAGGCGGCGCGGCTCGAGGGGTGGATCCAGTCGGCGGTTCGCGCGGGGGGGAAGGTGCTGTGCGGCGGCAAGCGGGTGGGCGCGATGCTCGAGGCGACGGTGGTGGAAGACGTGCCGCGCGACGAGCCGCTGGTGACCGAGGAGGCCTTCGGGCCGGTGGTCGTGCTCTCGAAGGCCACCAGCTACGAGGCCGCGCTCGCCGAGGTGAACGACTCGAAGTTCGGGCTGCAGGCCGGGGTGTTCACCAACGACCTGCACCGCGCGATGCACGCGTGGGACGTGCTCGAGGTCGGCGCCGTGGTGATCAACGACGTGCCGAGCTGGCGCGTCGACAACATGCCCTACGGCGGCGTGAAGGACTCGGGGCTCGGGCGCGAGGGCGTGCGCTACGCGATCGAGGACATGACCGAGGTGCGGCTGCTGGTGATCAAGGACGCCTGAAGTTGACGCGTCACGGGCTGCGGTCGGACCCTCGCGGCGTCGTGTGCCATTCGGTCACGTTCCACCACAACGAATCGGCGTGACCCCAATCAGGCCCCTCGAGATCGGCGCGCACCGCGGCCAGCCGTGAGGTGAGCACCAGGGGCAACATGGGCATGCGCAGGAACCAGGCGCGCTGCATCCACACCTCCAGCGAGCTGCGGCGCTCGGTGTAGAGCGACGCGTCGAAGGCTTCCCACCGCTCCACCATCTCGTCATCGAAGTGAGGACCCGCGGCACGGGCCAGGTCCGGTCGGCCGCTGGGCGAGACGACGTTGAAGAAGGGCGCGGGCGACGTGGTGTCGTGGCCGATCAACGCGAGGCCCTCGAACTCACCGCGCTGCACGCGCTGCTGGAGGTCCTCTTCCTCGACGCGCTCCACCGCGATGCCGGCCTTCGCCAGGTCGGCGGTGATCAGCTGCGAGAACAGCGCCTGGGTCTCGTCGCTGGAGTTGATCTTCTGCACGTGCAGCTTCACCGTCTTCACCCCGAGCGTCCCCAGCCCCACGGCCTCGAGCGCGGGCGGGTGGGGCTCCTCCTTCCAACCCCAGGCCACCTGGGTGGGCGCAGGCTGCAGCGCGGTCACCATCGCCTTGCGATCGATCGCCGCCAGCAGCGCCCGCCGGTTCTCCAGCTTGTCCCACGGGGGCGCAGAGAGGTTCGGCACCAGCACCCACAACACCTCGCCTGGCTGCTCCAGCACCCGCACGGCGGGCTGGTCCTTGAGCAGCTCGTAGCTGTCGGAGGTGAGCGATGGAATCACGTCGACCTCCCCGGCCAGCAGCGCCCGCGCCGCCTCGAGGGGCGGGAGCAGCTTCGCCTCGATCTTCTCGAAGGCGGGCTTCATCGCCGCGAACTGCTCGTTGCGCAGCAGCGTGGACTTCTTGCGCGCCTCGAGCTCGCCCGCCACGAAGGCCCCGCTGGTAGGCCCACCTTCCGCCGTGGAGGCCGAGGCGCTGCGGGGAAAGACCGCGAAGCCCGCGAGCCACTCGCTGCGCCGCTCCGAATAGGTCAGCTCGATGGTGCGCTCGTCGATGCGCTCCACCCTGGTGCGCGAAGCTTCGGGCACCGTGGAGATCGAGAAGATCAGATCGTCCGAGGTGATTCGGGCGCCGTCGCTCCAGCGCGCATCGGCCCGCAGGACCCAGCGAATGCGCATGCCGCCATCGGGCAGCAACCGCACCAGCGCGTTGGTCATCGCGGGCGCCTGCTGGGCGAGCACCGGGCGGAAGGTGCCGTCGGCCGCCCGCACCACCAGCGCCCCCTGCCGCGATGGAAGCTGCGTTCCACCGGCGGTGTCGAGCGAGGTGACCGCCACCCGCAGCACCGGCTCCGAACGATGCGGGTTGGGCGCCACCACCGGCTCCTCGGGGCGGCCGCGCCAGAGGGCACCCGAGAGCAGGGCGATCAAACCCACCGCGGTCAAGCTGGGCAGCGCCCACAACCCCAGGCGATCAGCCCTGTGCGCGCTCGCTGACTTCGTGTCGCTGAGCCGGAACGACGTGATGCTCAAGAGCAACGTGGCCGCCACGAAGACGTACGCACCGAGGAACAGTTTGTCGGCCGCCACCAGGTAGGTGACGTTGGGGAGGGTGTCGGCCTGGGTGTAGTGAAAGGCGATGCACGACAGCAGCGCGGTGATGCCCATCGCCGAGCGCACGTCGAGCCGCTCCGGTGGCAGGAGCAGCGCGAGCAGCGCCACCAGGAGAATCAGCGCCAGCGGCAGCGCAAACTTGATCAGGTAGGGGCCGAAGGGCCGCTGCATCTCTACCGAGAAGCTGGCCAGCCCCTGCCTCGCGTTCTTGCCCTCGCGCGCGATGCTGCCGAGATCGGAGCCGTAGACCCGCTCCTCGAAGCGCGCTGCGAACTGGGGCTCGTACGACCACCCGCTCACCGAGAACGTGGGGCTCATGCCGCTGGCGCCCAGGTCTGGCACCAGCCGGCCCTCTGCCTGGTTGAGCCCGAAGAAGATCGGCAACGTCTGGCGATCGAAAGGAAACGCGTGCACCGGAAACTCGCCGCGGAAGGTGCCCTGCACCCGCCAGTGCAGCGAAAACCAGTCGCCTTCGTGCTCCGAGCTGAGCACCTCCTTCGAGTCGATCTCTCCGTTCTCGAAGGTGACGTTGGGCGGCACCGCGTCGCCCAGCCACTTCATCCACACGTGGAGATCGGCCTTGAAGCGGCCCGCCTTCAGGTCGAAGTCAGAGACGTCAGTCAGGTACATGCCGACGTAGACGTGGTGCGGCGCGAGGGTCGCGGTGGTGGCGAGGGGGGTGAAGGGGGCGAGGGGAGAAGCGGCCGCGCACACCAGCAAACTCAGGGCTGAGAACACGCGCGGACCTTACCTCCCGCCCCGTGCTGGACGTGCAGCCTGAGTGAGGGTGCGACTGCTCAGCGCGTCGCCTGGCGTTGCAGGGCCCCGCACTCCCTACGCGCTGGAGGTCGCGCGGCGCAGCTCGGCCGGCCGCTCGGGGTCGACGTGCACCGAGACGAAGTTCGGGCCCGCGGTGAAGGCGGCCACTGCGTGGGTGACCTCCTCGGCGATGTCGTTGGCGGCCTCGATGAGGATGCCGCGCGGCACCTCGACGTGCATCTCGACGCGCAGGCTGCCGGGCCCGACCTGCTCGACCCGCAGCCGGTGCACGCCGCGCACGTCCTTCACCGCGACGATGACGGCCTCGAGCCGCTTCATGTCGTCGGGCGGGAGCGAGCGGCCCACGAGGTACGAGAGGTTCTCGCGGAAGAGCCCGATGCCGTTGACGAGGATGATGGTGGCCACCACCAGGGACGCAATGGGGTCGGCCACCGGGTAGCCGGCGAGCACCAGGCCAGTGCCGATCATCGCGGCGAGGAGCCCGAGCTGATCGTTGACCAGCTCCAGCAGCTGCGCGCGCGCGGCCGCGCCCTTCGTCTTCTGCCGCATCAGCGTGACCAGCGGCCACAGCCCGATGAGCACCGAGAGCCCGAGCACGGCGAGCGCCACGGGGATGTCCTTCGCGGGGTGCGTGGGCTCGTGGCCGACCAGCCGGGTGATGCCCTCGCGGTACAGCTCGAACGCGGTGAACGAGACGAAGAGCACCGCCGCGACCAGGGCGCCGATGTACTGCGCGCGCCCGTAGCCGAACTGGTGCATGTCGTCGGGTTTGCGGCGCGACCAGCGCAGCGCGATGAGCAGGAACCCCGAGACGAACACGTCGGAGAACGTGTGCAGGCCTTCGGCGAGCAGCGCCATCACCCCGGTCCACCACCAGGCGCCGAGCTTGAGCACCATCACCACCACGTACAGCACCACCGAGAGCTTCAGCGCCTTCTCGTCAGCCGCGTGTTCCGCACTCATGGGGTGGGTATGCGCCTGCGCGCTGGATTTCTCCTCTTCTTTCGCGAAGGCGAAATAAGAGGTCGCGATGCGTGCAGTGCCGTTCCGGTTGTGGGTCGCGTTGGTGGTGTTCGAAGGGATCCTCTCGGGTTGTTTCGGGGTGGGGGCGTTCCGGGCGAGAGATCGCTCAGGCACCTTCCGCAGCGACGACCAGTCGAACGTGCGCGCGGGCTACGAGCGGGTGCACAGCGAGAGCTGGACGGACGTGGGCGAGGCCTTTGGCGTCTCGATCGGGTTCAAGCCGGCGTTCGTCTTCGGGCCGAACCCCGCAGGTGGGCCGCTGGGCACCGGCTACGGGTTCGACGCCCACCTCAACTTCCGCTGGCGAATGCTCGAGCTCACCGGCGGCTATGCCCGCGAGTACCTGACCTTCGCTGACAAGAGCACCTTCGGGCACGACAGCGGGGTGATCGGGCTTCACTACTACTTCGACCTCCCCAACGACGACGAGCACCTCGTGCACCCGTACCTCGGCGCCGCGGTGCAGGTGGGTACGGTGACGCGCGGGTCGACGGAGGTCGAGGACATCGTGGGCGGCCGCGGCACCGCCGGCGTCGCCTTCGTGATCCCCGAGGTGCTCTGGGACAACGACGTCATGCTGCGGGTCGAGGGCCGCTTCGTGGGCACCCAGCCGGTGGCGATCGCGCCCACGCCTACGTCGTTCCTCCTCGGCGCGGTGGCCCTGGAGGCGTTGGTCTTCTTCTGATCAACGACGCGTGAGGGTCACCGTCATCGAGGTCAGCCCGCCGGTGGGCAGCAGGCTGAAGCCACCGTTGGCGAACTCCTGCTCGCCGAGGGTGACCGTCAGCGAGCCGGTGATGGTGTCGTCGCTCACGACGTCGATGTCGTAGACGCTGAAGGTCCACCCCGCGCGCAGCAGGTCCTTCGCCTTCGCGGCGCAGCCCCCCGTGCTCCACGCCGGTTGGTAGGTGTTCGACGCCTCGGCGGTGCTGGTGCTGGTGGCGGTCGAGTCGGCGCAGGTCATGAACACCCGCGGGTCGGGCGCCGAGCCGTCACCGTCCCAGGCGCTGCCGTTGTTGTTCGCCGCGATGCGCGCTGCGGTGGGCTGCACCACCCAGGTCGATTCGGGGTCGACCCCGCACGACTGGTCGACCCGGCACACCTGGTTGGCGCCGCACGCCGCGCAGCTCGCGCCGGCCTTACCGCACCCGGCGGCGGTGGAGCCTGGCGGGCAGCTCCCGTTGAAGCAGCAGCCGGTGCAGTTCTGCGGACCGCTGGTGGCGGCAGTGCCCCCGCCGCTGCCGCCACCTCCGCCCAGGCCTCCCCCGAAGCCGCCGCCCGCTCCGCCCCCGGTGCCCGTCGGGGAATCCGTCGCCCCGCACCCCGCCACCCACAACCCCGACACCACCGCCACCCACGCCAGTCGATTCATGTGACCCCTTCGAGAGAGGAGCGCACCCTCGCGCGAGGCTGTGACGGCTGAAGTCAAAGAGAACGGCCGTGCCACCCGAGGCCGAACGTCAGTGGTTGTATGACCAGAATAGCTGGTCATATAACCATCGGTCAGATGGAACGTTCCTCCGACCTCTTCGGCACCTCCAACCGGACCCAGGTGATCCTCGCGGTGCGGCTGCTGGAGGAAACCTGGGGAGCCGAGCTCGCCCGGCTCCTCGGGCTGCGCATCTCCCTGGTGCAGACGATCCTCAATTCCTTCGAAGCCGAAGGGGTCCTGGTCAGCCGCCTGGTGGGTCGCTCGCGGGTCTTCTCGCTGAGCCAGCGGTACCTCGCGGCGCGAGAGCTGGGGGACTTCTTGTGGAAGCTCGGGAGCGCTGATGTCGCGCTTCAGAGGCGGCTCGCCGCAGGACGCCGGCGGCCTCGCCGCGGTGGGAAGGCCCGGTGATCGGACCGAAGTCGACGCTCGCCGAGGTCGCGTTCATTGTGTGCACCGCGCTGAACCGGGTTCAGCTCACCGCGGTTCTCACCGGGGGGAGCGCCGCGACCTACTACGCGCCCGACGCCTATCAGTCGCGAGACCTCGACTTCGTCATCACCGTTCATGCGCCCGGCGGCGGGGCAGCCCTCGCCTCGCTGGGCTTCACCGAGGTCGGTCAGGTCTACCGTCACCCCGCGACGCACTTCACCGTCGACTTCCCTCGCGGCCCGTTGGCTGTCGGGTCGGAGCCCATCACCTCGTGGCGAACCGCGCGCCGCAGGAAGGGGTTGCTGCACGTGCTCACGCCGACCGACTCCTGTCGGGACCGACTCGCGAGCTATCTCTTCTGGAACGACTTCAGCGGGCTGGAGCAGGCCCTCGCCGTCGCGCGAGCGCATCGGAGCGAGGTGGATCTGGCGACGGTCGGTGCATGGTGCAGCCGAGAAGGGCAGGGGCCCAAGTTCGAGCTGTTCAAGTCGCGCCTGGGCTGATGGGCGCGCGCGACGTGTGGCTCGAGAAGAAGAACGGGGCCGCGCTGCCGCCCTGTGACGAGAGCTTCGCGGCGAAGTGCTGGTCCCCGTTCTCTGAGGCAACTCGCGCTTCAGCGTCGGCTGCAGCAGGCCAGCGACTTCACGTCGGTGCACGGCGAGGTGGTGGGGTTGCCGAGGTTGGTGATGCTGCGACCCGAGAGGCCCGCGGCGCCCCAGTTCCACCCGGCGGCGCTGTAGCAACTGCTGCTGTCGCGTTGACCCGAGGCGGACCGGTTGTAGTCGAGCCACGCGCCCGCGGCCGGGACCGTCACCCCGTTATTCGAGAGGTCGTAGTCGCCCATCGTGCACAGCGAGGCGCCGGCGAACTCGGCCGCGCACTTCGCGTTGGCGCCCGGGTTGCCGCCCAGCGCGCCGGTGTACGTCGCCGTGGTGAAGCCCCGAAACGCGACGGCGCTCCCGGCCCGGCAGCACGCGAGGGGCTTGGCGTCGGTGCACGGCGAGGTGGTGGGGTTGCCCAGGTTGGTGATGCTGCGACCCGAGAGGCCCGCCGCGCCCCAGTTCCACCCGGCGGCGCTGTAGCAACTGCTGCTGTCGCGCTGCCCCGAGGTGGACCGGTTGTAGTCGAGCCACGCGCCCGCGGCCGGGACCGTCACCCCGTTATTCGAGAGATCGTAGTCGCCCATCG
>JBBRUE010000096.1:0-12873 GCA_038248085.1 Myxococcales bacterium
ACCGCGCGCACCACGCCGTCAGACGGGCTGCGCAGCTGCAACGACACGTCGCTGTCCAGCGCGCCCGACGACAGCGTCTGCAGCCGTGACGTGGCCGACTGCGTCGACGCCCGCGCCACCTCACGCTGGGCCCGCGCGTCTTCGAGCGCCCGCACGCTGCCGCTCCTGTCGGCGACCATCGTCTCGGCGCGCTTGAGGCGCGCGTCCGCGAGCTCGAGATCGGCGTTGGCCACCTCGAGGTCTCGCTGCGCGCGCGCGCGCACGTCGCGATCGACGGTCGCCAGCGGCACCAGGGTGAGCAGCACCTGGCCGCTCTTCACCGAAGCGCCGGGCTGCGCCGCCACCTGGGCTGCGCGCCCGCTGACGGGGCTCGCCAACACCAGCTCACGACCCGACGGCACCATCACCTCGCCGCCCACCGTCACCACCTCGCCGACGCGGTGGGTCTCGACGGCGCGCACCTCGAGACCCAGTGCGCGTTCCGACGCCTCGGGCAACGTCACCGTCACCAGGCCCTCGAGCGAGGTGCGCTCGGCAGCGGGGACACTGGGGGTGGGCGCGGGCTTCGCGCAGCCGACGAGCAGCAGGATCGGGAGCAGACGGTTCATGGGTTCTCCAACAGCGCGCGGCCACCGACGGCGCGGGCCAGTTCGGCTTCAGCCCGCAGCCACTCGGCCTCGAGGTCGACTTCTCGCAGGCGCGCGTCGGTGTCGCGGCGCAGGGCATCGACGACCACCAGGTAGCTCTCGGAACCGTCGGCGAAGGAGCGCTCGGCCGCGGCGCTGCCAGTCGCGACGAGCGCGCTGACCTGTCGCGCGGCTTCGCGCGAGCGGCGCGCGCGGGTGACGGCTGCATGGGCGAGCGCCACGTCCTGCAGCACCGAGAGCCGGGTGGCGGCGTAGCGGTGCACCGCACGCACGGCGGCGGCGTCGGCGCGACCAATACCTCCCTGGTTCTGCGAGAACAGCGGCAGCTCGGCCTGCAGCCCTGGCGCCCAGTTGGGCACTGACTTCCCCACCGGGGCCTGGCCATCGACGCTGACGAAGAGGGAGAAGACGCGGGTGCGTTCCCACTGAGCGCGCGCCGCCGCGGCGTGCACCGCGAACTGCGCAGCCGCGAGGTCAGGCCGGCGCTCGAGCGCCCTGCGCTGCAGCGTCGCCAGCTCGAGCGCGTGCGCCGGTGGCGGCATCGCCACCAGCGCCGGCAACTCGGGCCATGGGGCGCCCAGCAGCGCGCAGACACGAGCCCGGCCCATCACCTGGTCCTCCTCGGCACGCGCCACCGCGTCGGTGGCCAACACCCACTCGGCGCGCACCGCGTCGGCCTCGGCGGGCGCGATGTCGCCAGCGCGCGCGCGACCGTCGGCGAGCCCGACCGCGTGGCCCCAGGCGTCTGCGGCGCGGGCCAGTGCTTCCTGGCGACGGGCTGCGAGCGTGACGTCGACGTGGGCCAGGCGGACGAGGCGCTCCACATCGAGCACCTGCTGCACCAGTGCGTCGGCCACCGCTTCGAGTTCGGCGGTCGAGGCTTCGATGCGCGAGGGCATCTGCCACAGGCTCTCGATGGGCACGAAGAGCGCCAGCGCCAGCTGTCGTGGGTCGATGGGGGCGAGCAGGTTGAGGCGCGGGTTCGCCGGGCGCTTCGCTTCATCGAGCGTCGCCAGCGCGGCCTCGAGCTGGGTCAGCTCACCCTGCAGGCCGGGGTTGTTCCACAACGCGACAGCCACCGCCTCGTCGGGGGTGAGCCCGTCGTCTACCGTGACGTCTGCGGGCAGCCCCCCGTCGGAGCCCAGGGTGAAGCGGGTGCGCTCGTGCACCGAGTCCGAGAGCCAGGCGCGCGAGCGCGTGGGCGCGCTGCACGCCATGAGCACGGACGCCAGGACACCGAGAGCCAGGAAGCGCATCGGGGACTTCTGCCTCACGAAGCTGAACGTCAGCTGAACGGTGCCCGCTTCCAGCGGGAAACCCATCGGAATGGTGGGGCCGGGGAAGCCACGAGGAGCCAATGGCCTCGGAGGCGACGCCCGCCGGTGGGCCACGAACGCAGCGGCGCGGTGCGCTCAGGCCAGGCGCTCGAGCGCGGCGGCAACCCGCCGAGCCGTGAGCTGATTCAGAGCATCAGCTTCTTCACCGTCGTCTCGTTCGAGCGGATTTCGATCTCGATCGCGTTGTCGGTGTTCGTCTCGGGACTCACCAGGCGCAGGGTGTGTTTGCCCGGCGGGAGCGACACGTTGATCAACGGCGTGTCGCCCAGCTTCTTCTTCCCCAGGTACACCGTGGTCCACGGCGTGGTCTTGAGGGTCAGCTTGCCGGGCGGATCGACGCGAGGGGCCTTCTTCACCGGCGGCGGCCTCGGCTCGATCCGGGCGACCGGCGCGGGCTCCGGGACCGCCGCGGGGACCACGGCCAGGGCGATCTCGATCAGCACCCGCTCGCCGGGACGGGCCAGCGTGACTGCGCGCGACGAAGGCAGGTAGCCCGCCAGCGCGGCCTGCACCTGGTGCACCCCGATCGCGAGCCCCGCGAGGGTCAGCGGCGCCTGGCCCTTGGTCTCCCCGTCGAGCGTCACCTCTGCGCCGGTGGGCACGGTGTCGACCACGAGCGTGGGGGCCGCAGGCGGCGTCGGCGGGGGCTGGACCACCCTGGCCACCCGGGTGGGCGTGGCCGTCGGCTCGGTGGTCACGCGGCGGACGATCGCCGCCCCGATGACCGCCACCAGCACCGAGAGGGCGACGAGGGCCGCGACCAGGCCCGACCGGCGCCCGGCCGAGGCCGTCGCGTTGGTGCGCGAATGGCTGCCCGGCGAGCTCAGCTCCAGGTGCGCGAGCTCGGCGAGGTGCTTCGCCGACGAGGGGGTCAACTCCGAGGTCATCGCCGTCTCGATCAACTGACGGCGGTCGTGAATGCGCTTGGCGAAGAGCACGCGGAGGTAGTCGGCCAGCTCGCCCGCCGACACCGACTTCCCCTGCTCCCGCATCCACGCGTCGAGGGCGTCCTGCAGCTCGCGGGCGCTCTGGTAGCGCTGCTCCCGCCGCCGTTCCATCGCCTTGAGGATGATTTCCTCGAGGCCCGGGGGGAGATCTGCCCGGCGCTCCGAGGGGCGCGGCAACGGGTCGGTGCTCCCCATCAGCGTGAGGAGCTCGAGGTCGCCCAGCTTCGGCAGCAGCCGGGTGCGGGTCACCAACTCGAAGAGCACGATGCCCAGCGAGAACACGTCGCTGCGGGCGTCGAGCTGTTCCCCGCGGGCCTGCTCGGGCGACATGTACGCCAGCTTCCCCTTCAGCTTGCCGGAGTGGGTGTGGTGGGTGGACGCCTTGGCGATGCCGAAGTCGACCACCTTGAGCCCGCCGTCGAAGGTGGCGATCAGGTTCTGCGGCGAGATGTCGCGGTGGATGATGCGCAGCGGCCTGCCGTCGAGGCCCACCTTGGTGTGCGCGTGGTGGAGCCCCTCCGCCGCCATCGAGATCAGCCGCGCGGCGTAGTGGTCGAGCAGGGGGAGGCCGTGCTTCTGCCCGGTGCGTCGCACCGAGGCGAGGTCTTCGCCCTCGAGGTACTCCATCACGATGTACAGCGCGCCCGCCTGGTCACCGAGCTCGTAGATCTGCACCACGTTGGGGTGCGTCAACTGCGCCGCCAGCCGGGCCTCGGTGAGGAACATGTCGACCGACTCGGGGTCGGACTCCAGCTCGCCCACCATGCGCTTGATCACCACCAGCTTCTCGAAGCCCTGCAGTCCAGATTGCCGGCCAAGCCAGATCTGGGCCATGCCTCCCTGGGCGAGGGTGGTCAGCAGGGTGAAGCGACCGACGGTGGTGCCCGGCTCCCAGCTGGTGCCCCCCGGGCCGCCTGATGCGGGCGTCGCCACGAATGATGAGTGTGCGGGTGCGGACCGGGGCAGTCAATTTCGGATAGCCTCGCCGCGCCCCCATGCGTGTCATCGCCTGCTGTGCCCTTGCCTCGCTGGTGTGTGCCGCTGCGCCCGCTGGCGCCGGGCCGAACGCGAGGCTGCAGGAGGCGCGCAGGCTCATCGACGACCTCGAGCTCGAGCAGGCCCTCAAGGTGCTCGACGCCGCCGACCGTGCGGAGGGGAACGACCGCGAGACGTACCTCGAGATCCTCCTGTTGCAGGGCATCACCTTCGGCACCCTGGGGAAGGACGCGAAGACCCGCGACAGCTTCCGCAAGCTGCTGGTGCTCGCCCCCGAGGCGACGCTGCCCCGCGATCTCCCGCCCCGCGTGCGCACCCCGTTCTTCGAGGCGAAGGAGTGGGCGGCCAGCAACGGCCCCTTGACCCTCGAGGGCTCGAGCGAACGGGAGGACGGCGTGGTGAAGCGGGTCAGCGTCACGCTGGGCAAGGATGTGCTCCGGCTCGCGAAGACGGCGCGCTTCCACCTCACCACCGACGCGGGTGCGCAGGTCGTCGAGGTGGCCGTCGCGGGCGGTGGCGCCCAGGCGCCGGTCGGGCGCGCGCGCGTGACGTGGTTCGCGGAGGTGCTCAGCGAGCGGAAGGCGGTGCTCGTGGCGACCGCGCCGAAGACCGAAGGTCCGCCGGTGCTGGCCCCGGCGTCGGTGGCTGATGCGACGGCCTCGGCCGCTCCGGCGCCCGGCGCGTGGCGTCGGCCGGCGGGCTTCGCGGTGCTCGGTGGCGGGGTGATCGCCGCGGGCGTCGGGGTCGTCTTCGGGCTGCAGTCGGCCGCGGCGCGGGCCAAGGTGACCAACGCGACGCGCGACGCCGCGGGCCGCGTGGTGAGCCTCACCCAGCAGGAGGCGGCGACCCTCGAGTCCAGCGCGCAGCGCCAGGCCCTCGCCGCCAACGTGCTCTTCGGAGTCGGGGGCGGGCTCGCTGCGGCGGGCGTGGTGCTGGTGGTGATGGGCCCGTCGTCCGCGCCGGTGGTGACGATGGCTCCCGCGCCGGGCGGTGTGGTGTTGAGTGGCTCGTTCTGAACCCGGGGACATGGATGCGCATCACTCACCCAACGTCGTCGCCCCAGGGGGCCTTGATGCGAAGCCTGTGGCCCCTCTTCGCGCTGCTGGCGGGCTGCCAGTGCGGGCCCCTCGGAGTCGACACGACGCGCTTCGTCTGCGCGACGACCGCCGACTGCCTCTCGGGCTTCGAGTGCCGTGACGTCGGTGACGGCCTGGAGTGCGTGCGCCTGGGGACAGAGCTCCCTGACGCCGGCCCCAGAGATGCGGGGACCGCTGACGCCGGCTTCGACGCCGGAACCGAAGACGCGGGCGACGTCGATGCCGGCGGGGTCGACGCGGGGGACGACGCCGGGGTGGCCGATGCCGGTCCGACCGATGCGGGCCTGGCTGACGCCGGCGTCCCCGACGCCGGGCTGCCAGATGCCGGGTTACCAGATGCCGGTCTGCCCGACGCCGGCACGCCCGCGTCGGTGCTGGTCATCACGACCGCGCCGCAGACGGTCGCGACGTCGACCTGCACGCAGGTGCTGGTCGTCGAGACCCGCAACGCTCTCAACCAGGCGACGCCCGTCTTCGCGGACACCGTCGTCTCGCTCTCGGCCGCGCCCGCCGGCAACGTGAACTTCTACGCCGCGAGCGGCTGCGTGGGCCCGGTCGTCACCAGCGTCACCGTCGCGGCGGGGTTCTCGTCGGCCAACTTCTACGCGCTGGGGGCGACGGGGGGCAGCTACACCGTGAGGACGGCGGCGACCGGCTTCAGCCAGGGCACGCAGACCCTCGTCCTCCAGAGTCCGCCGAACTCGCTGGTCTTCACTTCGACGCCGCCGGTCTCGGTCCGCGGTGGCACCTGCCTGACCGCGACGGTCGAGGCGCGGCGGAGCGGCGTGGCGACGCCGGTCGCAGGCACCACCACCGTCGGGCTGACGGTCGTGCCCGCTGGCGGGGCCCGCTTCTATTCAAACGCGGCGTGCACCCTCACCGCGACGTCGACCCAGATGGCGGCCGCCAGCTCGAGCGCGACCTTCTTCGTCAAGCCGCTCACCGGCGGCAGCGTGGTGATCTCGGCGGCCGCGCCCTTCGGCACCGCGATGCAGAGCCTCAACACCGTGCCCATCGTGCGCCGGGGCCAGTGCACCTTCGCTGCGCGGCAGGGCCTGTCGGACGGCGGTACCACCACCGAGACGACCGCGACCTGCAGCGTCTCACCGCCGCTGACCGACCTCACTGCCTCGATGCTGTTCACCCAGTCGACGGGGGTGATCTCCGGCGCCGAAACGGGGAGCGCCCAGGTGCGCTGCCGCCTCTCATCGACCTCGCTGGTGTCCTGCCTTCGAAGGCAGGACGAAGACGCTGCCAGCGTGCACTTCCAGGTCGCCGAGATCCCCGCGGGCATGCTGGTGCAGCGGGCGACGTCGTTCGGCTGCCCCGCGAGCACCACGCTCCCCACGCAGGTCACGCCCAGCAAGACCTTCCTGCTCAAGTCGAGCGCGACCAGCTCGACGAACTTCGACGACGACGACGCTCCCGTGGCTGAGCTGGCCGGCGCCCCGGACGGCGGTGTCTGGGTGTCGTGGACGTCAGGCCAATGCGAGGGCTTCGATCTCCAGGTCGTGCAGTGGGAAGGCTTGAGCGTCGCGCGGGGCACCGTCACCGGGGGGCTCCCCGACGGAGGTTCGAGCCTCACGGTCGCCGGGTTGCCGGCCGCGGGCACGAACCGCGCGGTGCTCCTCCAGCCGGGCACCAGCGTCAACGCCCCGCGTCCGGTCTGCAGCACGATGGTGCGCGCGGCCACCGCCCCTTCATCGGTGGTGCTCACGCGCGGCGCCGGTGCCCCGACCTGCCCGCTAGCCCCGCTCGATCTCCTGCACTACGAGCGCATCGACTTCGGGAGCAAGGCGGTGGTGTACGAGTACACGACGGTCTTCGCGCCTGGGGTTCCCTCGCGGGCGGTCACCGTCACCCCGGTCGACGTGACGCGGACGGTGGTGTTCGCCTCCAGCCAGATCTCCGGCGGGCAGGGCGGGGGCGAGACCGACGAGGGCGGTCCCTCTCACTTCGTCGAAGGCGCCTTCCAGCTGGTGCTCACCAACGGCACCACGGTGACGGCGACGCGCGCGGAGTCGAACTCCACGGCGTCGCTCACCTTCTTCGTGGCTGAACTGCTTCCGTAGGCTCAGCCGCCCTTGGCGGTGATCAGCGCCTTGATCGCCTGCTTGTCGGCCGCGGCGAGCTCCTTGATCCGCTCCTTCACCACGTCGGCGACGATGATCTCGCCGATCTCCGTCTGCACCGCCTTGAAGATGCCGCGGGCCTGCATGCGGGCCGCCTGCTTCTGGTTGTCCTCGGTCGGCGTGACGTAGTGCACCGAGTCGATCTTGTAGCGGTGGATGAGGAAGACGTGCGCCAGCGTCATCAGCCGCTTCTGGCGCATCGCCAGGTCGAAGTTGTTCTGGTCGCGCACCGAGAGGATGTTGCGGCCGCGGCGGTCCTGAATGGTGCTGAACACCACGTTGAGCGCCTTCTTGCCGTCGGGCGTGGTCAGCGCGAGCTCGAGCAGGTCGTTGCCAGCGGTGTTGGGGCGCAGCACCACCTTGAGCTTCTCGGTGGTGGGGTACTCGGCGCGCCAGAGCTCCAGCCAGTCGGCGAGGACCTTGGGCGGGGCCTCGGTCTGCACCAGGTGCTGGAACTGCGTCGAGCCCTTGCCCATCGCCTTGGTGGTCGCGGTGCGGCCGGAGATCGACGAGAGGGCCGCGTCGGCGCGCGGGCCACCCACCAGGGTCTGCGGGGTGCGGTACGGCGACTCGAGCAGGCGGAACTTCCGCTGCAGGCGCGCCAGCGCGAGCATGCCGTCCTGGCGCAGCGCCGCGGTGAACTCCTCCGAGGCCAGGCCGTCGATCTGGTGGCCGCCGTAGGTGATGAAGTTGAAGACGAAGCCCAGCTTGCCCAGCTCCTCGGGGAAGCGGCGCATCTCGTCTTCGCTCATGCCCGTCGTGTCCCAGCTGAAGGACGGCGAGAGGTTGTAGGCCATCATCTTGCCGGGGAACTTCGCGTGAATGGCGTGGGCGAAGTGCGTGGCCTCCTTGAGGTCGGCGGTCTTCGTCTCCATCCACAAGATGTCGCAGAAGGGCGCCGCCGCGAGCGACTTGGCGATGGCGTACTCGATGCCGCCGCGCACCTGGTAGTAGCCGTCGGGCGTCTTGGCGTGCTCGCAGTCCCACGCGACGTCGATGCCCATCGCGCGCGCCTTCTGCTGCGCCGCGTACCAGCCGGTGTGGTTGGCGAAGGTGAGCCATTCCTGCGGCGTGAGGGGGAACTGCACGCCCTCGGTGCCGCGGAAGGTCATCGCGTCGGCCACCGCCTCGGCGTAGGTCTTGACCCCGGCCTCCTGCTGCCAGGCATCGACCAGCGTGTCGAAGGCGAGGTCGAGGGCCTCGTCGACCGTCTTGAGGGTGCCCTTCTTGAGGTCGGCGGCGGCCTTGGTGGCGATGGCGGCCAGCCCATTCTTGTCGAGCCACGCGTCGGCGACCGCGTACTCCTCCTCGGACACCGCGTAGAGCAGGTGACCGCTGAGCTCCTCGATGCCGGCCGTGCGGTAGCGGCGCAGCAGCCCCAGCAGCGCGGTGCGGAAGGTCGGGAGGCGGGTGTTGGTCGCGCCGAGCACGAAGGGCTGGTCGCGCTCGTCACCGCGGCCGTCGAGCAGCGTCGCCGACTCCGCGTCGGTGCGCGCCACGAGGAGCCCCGAGACCCCCATGATGTCGAGCTGGAAGCGCGCCGCCGAGAGCCGCTTGAGCTGCTCGTCTTCGCTGACCAGCACCTTGCCGCCCTGGTGGCCGCACTTCTTGACGCCCGGCTTCTGATCTTCGATGTGGTACCCGGGCACGCCGACCTCGACGAAGCGGCGGATGAGGTTGCGCACGTGGGCGTCACCACCGTGGCCGGTGTCGGCGTCGGCGATGATGAAGGGCCGGAAGTCGATCTCCGGCGTCGCCTGGCGCTGCTCCTCGGTCATGCGGATGCGGGCGTGGAACTGGTTGCGGTCGGCGGTCAGCAGCGCGCGCACGATGGGCGCCGCCTCGTTGGGCACCTGGCTCAGCGGGTAGCTGGCGAGGTCGGGGCCCGGGTCTTCCTGCATCGAGCCCTTGGCGCTCGTCGCCCAGCCGCCGAGGTAGATGCCCTCGATGCCGAGCTTCTTCATGGTGACGGCCTGGCCGGGGGAATACGGGCCGAAGGTGGTGATCGACTTTCCCTGGGCGAACAGCTCGCGCAGGCGCACCCAGAACGCCTCGGCCGCGCCGCGCGCCACTGCGTAGTCGGCGCGAATCGTCCCGCGCTGCTCGACCACTTCACGTGCCGAGTGCACCCGGGTGAGGCCCGCGAAGCGCGGGCTGGTGAACCACTGCTGCGTACTCTGGACTTCCTGCTCGAACGACTTCATGGCCGCCTCCCATCGAGTTTTTGCCGCTATGCGTCAAAGCGTTTGTCCTCTCTTTCGCGGCGGGGATCAACGAGCAAGAGAGGCGATGAAAAGCAAGACCTCCCCCGGCGTGCACCGGGAGCGGTCGGGACTGCAGGACGCGAGAAGGCGGGCTTCAGCTCGCGGTGTCGCGCGCGGCCTCGCGCTACCGGGGCGCGGGGAACTGGCGCTCGGGGAAGCAGAGGCCGTCGTTGTTGAGGTGCCCGAAGGTCGACAGGTTGTAGGTCATGTAGTCGACGTAGTTGGCCAGCCCGGCCGCGCCGCCTGCAGGGTTGACCGGCACGTTGACCGGGTCGAAGGCCAGGGTGCCGGTGGTGCGCTCGCCGGCCTCGACGGGCCCACAGGTACGCCAGGGCACGGCGGCGTTCTGTGCGTCCTTCGGGGCCTGGAGGTCGAAGCCGAGGTCGGCGACCGTCACCTCGGCCAGCGCGGGGCCCGCACCCGAGGCGACTGACTTCCGGGCGGCGATGGCGTCCCACCGCAGCGGGGCGTCCTCGGCGAGCGCCTCCCAGAAGGGGTGATCGAGGTGGAAGGTGAGCTGGGCGACGGTCTGCGCGTTGGTGGAGGTCTGCACGCCGCGTGAATCGACCGGCGAGAGCTCGGGGTTCGCGCAGTTCTTGAAATCGACCGGCATCTTGAAGCCGAGGTTGAACTTCACCGCCTTCGGGAACCGGCCGAAGTCGTAGGCGGCGTTGGTCGAGCGGCAGGCGGGCGTGCCCTGGTCGCCCTTCCACGTCGCGGTGCCCTGGAGCAGCACCGTCCACCCGTTGCGCGTCATCTCCACGTAGGCGGCCTGTGCGTCGGCGTCGAGGTTGAGCTGCTGCGCGGCTTCCGCGGCGGCGACGAGCGAGTAGCCCAGGGCGTACTTCGTGGTGGGGTCGAAGGCCGGAGCGCCAGCCTTCTGATCCTGGTTGGCGAGCGTCACCAGCGGCCACGCCCGGCCGTTCTGTTCCTTCGCTTCGAGGGGCCCCCGCTTCGCGAGGTCGACCGCCCACGGGCCGGCTGCCTTCGCCACCAGGGGGCCGGTGCGCGACTGATCATTCGGGCTGAGGTCGGGGTTCTCGGACAGGGTGACGTCGCCCACGGTCACCAGCACGTGGCTGTAGGTGATCTCCCAGCCGTCGAGGAAGTACGGCGCCCCACCGGCGGCGGGCGGAGGGAAGCCCACGCCCTCCGTCGCGCTCCCTTCCCCGGTGATGGTGACGAGGAAGCTGTTGTGGGTGGTCGGCGTCGGCGTCCCGCACGCGGTGACTGCGAGGGCGAAGAGGCACGGGGCGAGGGTGAGAGTGCGGGTCATCGGGTTGCTCCTGTTGTTCAGTGGTGATTGCAACATGGGTGAGGAAATGAGCTTTCGGCCGGCCGCCGGACGGCCGGTCAGGGACGGGTGAGCTCGAGGCGGTACGGCCCGGTGGCGCTGCGGAGCGCGCTGTACAGGGCGTTGTCGGGTTGGGTCGCCGAGGCCGCGCCATCGGAGAAGCGGTAGAGCCGCGGGGCATCGCTCACCTGGGTCAGCGCCGCGAAGTCGATGGCGACGAACCAGGCGCGGGGGTCGACGAGCAGGCTGACGGTGCTGCCCTCGGTGAGCGTGGTGTCGAAGGCGATGGGGCTGACGATGCGCTGGCGGCACAGCGGGTTGCTGCCGGGCAGCGCCGGGTTGCGCGGGGGCACCACGCGATTGGCGCCGATGGTGAACTGCGCCTCGAAGGGGAAGGCGTCGGCCCCCGCGCTCGCGATCCCCGCGACGTCGAGGAGCACCGTCGGGTCGCTGTCGGCGAAGAGCTCGCCGCCGGTGAGCCAGAGTTCGGCCGCGCGGGTCGGGGCGTCGGTGCCATGGCCGGCCACGGGGAAGGGCTGCGGGGTCGGCGAGAGCACGTCGAGGGTCAACCCGCCGCGGACCTCGCCTGAGTAGATGCCGTCCTGCAGACAGCTCTGCTCGAGGGTGTAGTTCTGCGGGTTCTGCTGGTTGAGGTACAGGGCGCCGACGGTGAGGCGCGCGCGGGTGAGGGTCACCTCGAAGCCGCGCGGGGTGGTGAAGGTCAACGGGCCGCCGGTGACGATCGCGGGGTCTCCGCGGCCCTGCGCGTGGAACGTGACGGTGCGGCCCCCGGTGGTCTCGATGCAGCCGCTGGCGAGCAGGCACCACGCGAGGGCGAGCGCCGACCCGATGGCGCGCAGCGGGGCGCGTGCGCTCGTGAAGCGTGCTCGGAGCACGGGGCGAGGAAGCGCGATGGTGCCGGCGACGGCGGACCGCGCGCCGCGACCTCCGAGGACGCGTTGCGGTGAAACGAACGCGACGCGGCTCACGGCTCACCTCCGAGGTGCACGCTGAGCGTGACGAGCACCGCGCGGGGCGCCCCGGCGGCGAAGTGGCGGGCGGGCACCAGGCTGGGGAGCGCGCCTGCGGTGCGGAAGTCCGACGCGTAGTGGAGCTCCACCTGCCGGTATTGGGTGTCGAGCAGGTTGGTGGCCGACAGCCCGAGGGTCAGCTGCCGCCACGAGACCTCGGCCGAGGCGTCCACCACGAAGATGACGTCGCTGCGCTGGCCGAACGGGAGCGCGCGGCGGCCGACGTAGGTGACGCCGAGGCCCACGCGGCCCTCGAGCGGGGTGCCGAGGGGCTCGAGCCAGGGCAGCGCGTGGAAGACGCTCGCGTCGAGCCGGGCGACGAGGTCGGGCACGTAGGGCACCAGCAGGTTGGTGTCGTCGAACTTCGACTGCACGTACGTCGCGTGGGCCGCGAGATCGAAGCCCCCCGGGGTGAGACTGGAGAACGAGCCGCGCACCCGGCCGGCGACGAGGCCGCCCAGCCGCGAGGTGCTGCCGCCGATGAGCCCGCGGCCTTCCTGGGCGCTGAACACCAGGTCCTGGTCGACGCGCGTGCCGAAGACCACCGCGCGGGCGCTGGCGTCCCACCGGTCGGTGCGTTGCTGCCAGCTCGCGCCGCCTTCCCACGAGACGATGCGGGCGAAGGGCGTCTTGAGGTTCTCGGTGATGAACTGGGGGTCGATGCTGCGGATGCCGGTGCCCGCCGCGCCGCTGAAGGTGACGTGGGCGAAGGGCCCGAGCAGGAGGGTGCCGCGGGGCATGAGCGCGCCGCCGGAGGTGCTGTTGCGCTCGGTGGGGTCGCGGTACAGGCCGAGGTCGCGCTGCGAGAGGCAGCTCTCGTCGCCTGGCGGGTTGGACGTCGAGGGGCGGCGCACCTCCTTCTGCGCGCAGAGGTCGAGCACGTCGTAGGTCAGCAGCTCGCCGCGCAGGCCCCCGCGGAGCGTCAGCCACCACCACGGCGAGAGGTTCAGGTCGGCCCAGGCCCCGACGTCGGTGAGCTTCGAGTCGAGATCGAGGTCGCGGGCGTACGGCGTGTTGCTGCCGGCCAGCAGCCGCGTCTGCATCCCCCGCACCGCGTCGAAGCGTCCCGAGTAGCCCACCTCGAGGTCCTGGTTGCGGCCGAAGAGCTGGGTGCGCCAGCGCGCCGAG